>CAZIIL010000016.1:0-13164 GCA_964539465.1 uncultured Candidatus Saccharibacteria bacterium | reverse complement strand
AAGAGAGGCCTCGTGCTAATTCTTATACCTGTTCTGCTCCAGAATATATTAAAATAAGAAGCTCTTTATCCAAAGATGGTTAAGAAAACGAAAGAAGCCTTAGAAGAAGTTAAGCAAAAGCTTAAAATCAAATTAAAAGCTTACGACCATAAGCTGTTGGACAGTAGTTGTCATCAGATTATAGAAACAGTGCTCAGACATGATGTCAAAGTGATTGGTCCAGTGCCTCTGCCGACCGAAATTCACAAATATACGGTAAATCGTTCGACTTTTGTCCATAAGCGCTCGAAAGAACAATTTGAAATAAGGGTCCACAAAAGATTGATTGAAGTTGTTAATCCAAATCCTCAGTTAGTGGACAGCTTAATGAGGCTATCTCTGCCAGCAGGGGTAGAGATTGAAATAAAGATATAGACGAACAGAAATTGTTGCCCGGATAAAGGGTAAAATAGTCTTTATGTTTTTTCAAGATATCAGCATTAATGAAGTTTAAAAGATAATTTATCCGAATAGCCAAGTGAAAACCGGGCTATGCCCGGTTTTCAATTAAGTCAGCGCATAAACCTACAACGACTAATAAAATAACCATGAAATTCTTGTTGGGTAAAAAAATAGAAATGAAGCAAATATTTGATGAGCAAGGAGCAGTCATGCCCGTTACCCTGTTAAAAGCAGGCCCTTGTTATGTTACACAGATTAAAAAAGAATCTCCAGATGGTTATAGAGCAATACAGATTGGTTTTGAGAAGATTAAAAAAACAAAAAATCTTAAGAAATCAATGAAAGGAAAACACTACCGTTATCTAAGAGAATTCAGAATAGAAGAAGGGGCAGCAGAAAAGGTAAAAGAATTAAAGCTCGGGGATAAAATTGATGTTTCTACTTTTCAGGAAGGAAACAAACTAAAGATTTCGGGAATATCAAAAGGGAAAGGCTTTGCCGGAGGCGTTAAGAGATGGGGATTTGTTGATAAAGCCAAAGTCCATGGAGCAACAGATATGAGAAGAATAGGTTCGGTCGGCGCCCGTCAGCCACAAAGAGTAATTAAGGGTAAAAAAATGGCAGGCAGAATGGGGACAGAAAGAACTACTGTGAAAAATCTGAAGGTAGCAAGCATAGACAAAGATAATAATATATTAGCCATAAAAGGCGCTGTCCCCGGGCATAGAGGAACATTGTTAGAGATTAGAGGACCAATTTAAATTCATGAAGTATCCAGTATACAATCAGAAAGGAGAAAAAGCGGGGACAACCTTGCTGCCCAAAGAACTTTTTGGAGTTCCTTTAAATAAGGATTTGGTCCATCAGGTAGTCGTCTGCCAAATGGCAAATAAAAGGCAGGGAACCGCCCACACCAAAACTCGAGATGAGGTTTCAGGAGGCGGTAAAAAGCCCTGGCGGCAAAAGGGAACTGGGCGCGCGCGACATGGTTCAACTCGTTCACCGATCTGGCGAGGAGGAGGAATAGCCTTTGGTCCCCGGAAGAATAAGGTTTATAAAAAAAGAATCCCTAAAAAAATGAAGAGAAAGGCTCTTTTTATGGTTTTATCAGAAAAAACAAAAGAAGATTTGCTTTTAATATTAGATGAATTAAAAATCGAAAAGCCCAAGACCAAATTAATGGTTGCTGTTATTGAAGCCCTAACATCGAAGGCCGAGGGCTTTGAGAAAAAGAGTACTCTGCTCGTGCTGCCCAGAAAAGAAGCAATCATTATCAGAGCCAGTCGGAATATCCCAGCACTTCAAGTAATAGAAGCCAGGGAACTGAATGCCTTGGGTCTCTTATCTTTTAAATATCTGATACTCCCGAAAGAATCGATTAATGTGATAAAGGAGACCTTTTTGACCAGTAATGTCAAAACTCAAAACTCAAAACTCAAAACCACAACCTTAAATGTCAAATCTAATAAATTAAGCAACAAGGAATAAAAGATGGCATTATTAGATATTCTAAAAAAAGAAAAGGGAGGAAGAAGTGAAGAAAAGAGAAAAAGCCCGAAGACAAAAGAAAGCGTGATAGATAAAAAAAAGACAGAGGAAGAGAAAGGGACAAGAAATAAAAAGATTAAGGATGTTAAAAAAAGCAAACAATCCCGAAAGACCTTGCGCAAAAAGCTTCCTGAAGCGGCCTACAAGGTTCTGATTGCGCCTTATGTCACTGAGAAGACAACGGCTGCGGCAGAGAAAAACCAATATGTTTTTAAGGTTTTCTCAAGAGCCAATAAAATCCAAATCAAAAAAGCAATTGAAGATGTTTTCGGAGTTAGCGTTGAACAAATAAGAACTGTCAATATCCATAGAAAACCCAAGAGAATAGGAGGAAGGCAGGGGTGGGAAAAGGGATACAAAAAAGCGATTATTAAAGTAAGACAGGATCAAAAGATTGATATTTTGACAAGATAGATAGGCAAAAAGCGTGCCCGCTTCTCTGCCTTGTTGTAAAGTAAAACGGAGAAAGATGACGGGAAGACAAATCTATCTGAAATGTATGAAAAAATCAATAATTACAAAGAAAAAGCCTGAAAAAAAATTATTAAAGAGGATAAAGAAAAGGGCGGGAAGGGCAAAATCAGGCACAATTACAGTCAGGCATAGAGGCGGGGGAGTAAAGCGGCTCTATCGTATTATTGATTTTGGCCAGAAAAAAATAGATATGCCTGCTACTGTGATCGCGATTGAATATGACCCCTACCGGACAGCTTATATCATTCTCTTAGAATATGAAGATAAAGAAAAACGATATCGATTAGCCCCTGATAAAATCAATGTGGGAGATAAAGTTATTATTTCAGAAACAGCAAAAATTACAAACGGCAATCGAATGAGATTAGAGAATATTCCCATAGGAACAATGGTTTATAATGTCGAACTAAGACCGGGGCAGGGAGGAAAGATTGTTAGGTCAGCTGGCGCTTCTGCCCAAATTCTGACCCACGAAGGGAAATATACTCATCTCAAGATGCCCTCAAAAGAAATCAGAAAAGTATTCCAAAAATGTTTCGCCTCTATCGGCAGGATATCATATCCAGAGCATCGTTTCAAAAAAATGAGGAAGGCCGGACAAATTCGTCTGAGAGGAAGAAGACCACAGGTAAGAGGAACAGTAATGTCTCCGCGCGCCCATCCTCATGGTGGGGGCGAGGGGAAAACCCCTATCGGAATGCCAGGTCCAAAAACACCTTGGGGAAAACCAGCCCGTGGTGTAAAAACCAGGAGAAGAAAGGCGACAGAAAAGTATATTATTAAGAGAAGAGAATAGAGAGTCGATATTTAATATTTAACATTCGATATTCTAAATTTAAATTTTATGTCAAGAAGTCTAAAAAAAGGACCATTCGTAGACCCAAATATATTGAAAAAAATGAGAAGGGTCAAAGATAGAGATAAGGATATGATAAAAACATGGGCCCGGAGTTGTACCATCTCACCTGAAATGATAGGCTATAACTTTTTAGTCCATAACGGGAAGGATTTTATCTCTGTAAGAATAACCGAAGAAATGGTCGGTCATAAATTAGGAGAATTTTCCCCAACAACGAAGTTCAAGAAACACGGAGGAAAAATGCAGAGAGAGCTAGAGAAGAGACGACAGGAAACAGAAAAAAGAAAAGTCCAAACAATAGCATAGGGACCTCTTGCAAAGTAATTTTTCGCAACGCTTAATTGCAAAGCAATTACAGAGAGCGAAGCAAACGGTTCCAATTTAAGAATTTATTCTTGGGTTTCAACCGGATGCATAATTATCTCCAGAAGTATTTTGTAAAAAGTCTATGAATATGGCTGTTACGGTAAAACTAAAATATCTAAGGATTGCCCCACGCAAGGTCAGAATAATAGCTGATATGATAAGGCAAAAAACAATCGGAGAAGCTGAATCACAGCTTGAGTTTGTAGTCAAGAAAGCAGCAAGACCGTTAAAAAAGCTTTTGGATTCAGCTACCGCTTCGGCCAAGAATAACCTGCACATAGAAAAGTCCAATCTTTATATCTCTAAGATTGTGGTTGACGAGGGACCCACTCTGAAAAGGCATAGACCAAGAGCAAGGGGCAGGTTTTTCCAAATATTGAAAAGAAGTTCTCACATTACCTTGACTTTAGAGCAAATAAGCGATAAAAATCAGAAAGGGAAAGCAATAGCGAAAGAAAGATTGGACACTAAGAAACAAGAACGAGGAGGCGGGGAGGTGAAAAAACAAACCGGGAAAAAGAAGCAATACAAAAAACAAACAAAAACCAAGAGGCGAGAGCCTGAAAAAAAGATTATAAGTCCGCAGAAGAAGATGTTCAGAAGAAAAGCATTTTAGACAGAGATAGAAAGCAGAAAGTCGAGAGTATAGAGCAGACACTCAACACTCTACACTCATTCACAAATATATGACACATCGAGTCCATCCTAAAATTTTTAGAATAAATAGTATAGAAGATTGGGAATCGAGAGGTTTCTACGAAAAGAATCAAGCGCAATATCTGGAGGAGGATTTCAAGATTAGAAAATTTCTAAAAAAACAATTAAAATTAGCCGAAATTGAAGAGATTAACATTGAAAGATTGCCGAGTTCGATTGGCATTATTATTTCGAGCGCTAGGCCAGGCCTTATTATCGGCAGAAGGGGCGAGAGGGTTACTGCCCTGAAAAAAGCAATTGAGGATCTACTCATGAAAAAGAAAGCTATTAGAATCGAGATTCTACCGATTAAGAATCCTTGGAAATCAGCATCTCTTTCTGCTCAGTGGATTGCCCGACGCATAGAAAAAAGAATGGCATTCAGAAGGGTATTAAAACAAGCTATGGGTAAAATTACTGCCTCCAAAAAAGTACAGGGAGTTAGAATCCAGATCGCTGGCAGGTTAAACGGCGTAGAGATGTCTCGGACTGAATGGCTACAGGAAGGAAAACTTCCCCGACAGACTTTGAGAAGTGATATTGATTATGCTCAGACCGAAGCATTTTGTACATATGGAGTTATTGGTGTAAAGGTTTGGATATACAAAGGCGAAAGCACTGCTAAATAAATTGTTAAATTGCTATAAGCGAGTTGAAGACGAGCAATAATAATAAGATATGTTACAACCAAAGAAAATGAAATTCCCAAAATGGCATAAAGGGAAATCAAAAGGAATAAGCCAGAGAGGAAACCAATTAAATTTCGGTCCTTTTGGTCTAAAATCGATGGAGACAAAGTGGGTAAGCGCTCAACAGATAGAAGCAGGCAGATTGGCAATTGTTAGAACCCTAAAGAGGAAAGGCAAAATCTGGACTAGAACATTTCCCTATAAACCAGTAACGAGTAAGGGAACCGAAGCATCAATGGGAGGCGGCAAAGGAAAGGTTTCTCATTATGTATTCCCCGTTAGACCAGGAAGGGTTATTTTTGAATTAGCTGGAGTAGAGGAAGAAAAAGCTAAAGAGGCATTGAAACGAGCGGCCTCAAAGCTACCAGTAAAAACAAGGTTTATAAAACGAGAGGATAAATAGGATAGCAGCATGAAGACAGGAGAATTTGACAAAAAGACAACCAACGAATTACAAAATCTTTTAAGGGAAAGGCGAGAAAATCTGCGTCAGCTAAGATTTAAATTGACAGCTAATAATTTAAAGAATATTCAAGAAATTAAGAAAACAAAAAAAGATATTGCTAGAATATTAACGGTATTAAGCCGAATGTCCAAAATCGAGTAGAGAAAAAATGGGGCCTGTCCCCAATTTCTATAATTTGATTAAGCCCAAGTGAAGCTACAGGCAGAATGAGGGCGAAGAAATATGGTTAAAAAAAGATTAAGCGGAATAGTCGTCTCCGATAAGATGAAGAACACTGTTGTGGTAAAAGTGGATAGGATAAAAGAGCATCCGAAGTATAAGAAAAGGTATAAGGTGAGCAAGAAATATAAAGCCCATGACGAGAAAGAAGAATATAAAATTAAAGATAGGGTTGTTATCCAAGAGTGCAGGCCGATAAGCAAAGATAAGAGATGGAGGGTAATCGGTAAGGATTAAATAAAAGAGCCCGAGTAAATCGCGTCTGACGTGGGAAACGAGGGCGAAAGAATGTGATTCAAGAACGAACAATGTTAAAAGTAGCTGACAATTCTGGAGCAAAAATCATCCAGTGTATTAGGGTTCTAGGCGGAACAAGAAGGCGATATGCTCAGCTGGGAGATATTATTGTAGGCACCGTAAAAAAGAGTGAGCCCAGAAAAGTCGTTAAAAAGCATGATGTAACCAGGGCAGTTATAATAAGACAAAGAAAATCATATAGAAGGGTAGACGGCAGTTATATTTCTTTTGATGACAACGCTGTCGTCGTCCTGGAGGGAAAAACAAAAAAACCAAAAGGAGGAAGAATATTTGGGCCAGTTGCTAGAGAAATCAAAGAAAGGGGATTTGAGAAGATAGCTGCTTTAGCAGAAGAGTTAGTTTGACTAGAGATATGAAGATTCATAAAGACGATAAAGTTTTAATAACAAAAGGAAAATACAGGGGCAAAACTGGCAATGTTTTGAGAGTTATTCCAAAAGAAAATCGAATTGTGGTCGAAGGGGTGAATATTGCCAAAAAGCACACTAAACCCCAAAAGAGCGGAGAAAAGGGAAAGATATCGGAAGTTCCTTCTCCAATCTATGCTTTCAATGTGAAGCTTATTTGCAAAAAATGTAAAAAAGCGGTTAAGGTATCCTATAAGATAATAGAAAGAGAAAATAAGAAGAAAAAAATTAGGATTTGTAAGAAATGCGGAAAAGAGACATAGTTGAAACGCTCGCCTTCGGCTCGCTTACTGCTATACTGTTATGCTGTTAATCTCTGCAAGAAAGCAATCTTGTAATATGACAATATAAACAAATACATGCTATACCTAAAAGAAAAATATAATAAGGAAGTCTTGCCTGCTATGATGAAGAGATTTAGCTACAAGGACAAGATGGCCGTACCCAAGATTGAAAAGGTTATTTTGAACATCGGTTTCGGCAAAAAGACAACTGGGAAAAGTGGAAAGGAGAGGGAGAAAATCCAAGAAGATATTTCAAAAAAACTTAATTTAATCGCGGGACAGAAGCTAATTGCTACTATAGCTAAAAAATCCATTTCTGGATTTAAAGTAAGAAAAGGCGTTGCAGTTGGTTTAAAGACCACCTTGCGAGGGCAAAAGATGTATGATTTTATAGATAGATTGATACATATTGCTCTGCCTAGGTCAAGGGACTTTAGAGGAATAAACCAGGAATCGGTTGATGGTGCGGGAAATTTGACTATCGGCATTAAGGAACACATCATTTTCCCCGAAACACCGGCAGAGAGGGCCCAAGATATTTTAAGTTTTGGAATAACTATAACAACCAATGCGAAAACCAAAGAGGAAGGTTTAGAATTATTTAGATTATTGGGATTTCCTATTAAAGGCTCTATATAATATATGGCTTCGAAAGCTAAAATTGAAAGGACAAAAAAAGAACCAAAGTTTAAAACTCGAAAGGTCCTCCGGTGTTTTAAGTGCGGTAGAAAGAAGGGATATATAAGAAAATTTAATCTCTGCCGAATCTGTTTCCGGGAAATGGCAAATAAAGGATTAATTCCAGGAGTTAAGAAATCTTCCTGGTAAAAAAATATGGTGAATGATCCAATCGCTGATATGTTGTCACGCATTCGAAATGCTCAAGCTGTCTCAAAAGAGGAAGTGGTTTTCCCATATTCAAAAATAAAATATCAGATTGCCAAGATTCTAGAAAAGAAAGATTTCATAAAAAAAGTGAGCAAGAGCGGAAGAGAGATAGAGAAAAAGATAAAGATTGCATTAATATATAACGAGGGAGTCCCTCGTATAGCAGGGTTAAAACGGATTTCGAAGCCAGGACAAAGAATTTATAAACCAGCAAAAGAAATAAGAGCCGCACATGGGAAAATGGGGTTAGTTATCGTATCCAGCTCAAATGGATTAATAACAAATAAGGAAGCCCGGGGGAAAAATCTTGGCGGTGAATTAATCTGCGAGATTTGGTAAAACTATGAGTAGAATAGGAAAAAAGCCAATTGAAATTCCCGATGGCGTTGATGTCAAGATTGAAAAACAGAATATAAAAATAAAAGGGCCTAAAGGCGAATTGAGCCGTGAAGTGCTTTCTAGAATTGCGATTATAATTAAGGAAGGAAAAATTATTGTTTTTCCAAAGAAAGATAATAAAGATTCCAAGCCGTTTTGGGGTCTGGAAAGAGCATTGATACAGAACATGATAGATGGAGTACACACTGGTTTCCAAAAGTGATTAGAGCTAGTGGGGATAGGATATAGGGCAAGAATAGAGGATGGAGATTTGCTCTTAGAACTCGGCTTCTCACACCCAGTGAGAATTCAAACACCCGAAGATATCCACATATCGGTTAAAGGGAAAGTTATTACCATTAAAGGCATCAACAAAGCAAAGGTGGGAATCGTTGCAGCCAATATAAAAAAAATCAGGCCGCCGGATCCTTATAAGGGCAAGGGCGTAAGATATTTAGGAGAAGAAATAAGATTAAAGCCTGGCAAAAAAGCAGCTACTGGTACATAATAAGACCTCTTACAAAGTAATCTTTTCTACTGCAATTTCTACCTTTGGGCTACGGCTTTGTAAAAATTCTTCAATATATACTCTGTATATGTTTCAGAATCTTTACTTTGCCTCGCCTGCAAATCTAGAAATTTCGTTGCGAAAAATTACTTTGCAAGAGGTCTGAAGAAAATGTTAAAGAAACAGCTCAAAAGAATCAGAAGACATAAACGAGTGAGGGCTAAGATATTAAGCACGGCTAAGATCCCTCGGCTTTGTGTTTTTCGGTCGAACAAACATATCACTGCTCAACTAATCGACGATAAAAACGGTAAAATCATAGCTTTTGCAAGTGATTTCAAGATAGGAAAAATTTCAGAAAAAGAACTAAAAAGTGAAAAGGGCTTGTCTGGGAAGAGAGCCACCGCCTATGCGGTTGGGACATCAATTGCTCAGAAAGCCCAAGAGAAAAAAATAAAGAAAGTAGTTTTTGATAGGGGCGGCTATAAATACCATGGAAGAGTAAAGGCGTTAGCCGAAGGAGCAAGAGAATCAGGGCTCCAATTTTAAAAAATATATTTAAAATGTTAGAAGGAAAATACAGACCAAAGAAAAAATACAGGAGAAAAATCAAACCAAGAGATGAATTTGACCATAAGCTATTACATCTCACAAGGGTTGCCCACATGACTGCTGGCGGCAGACGTTTTAGATTCAGAGCGGTAGTGGTTTTGGGAGACAAAAAAGGGAGAGTTGGGATGGGAAACGCCAAAGGCAAAGATGTAGCTCAGGCAGTAGACAAGGCGAAAAAGATTGCAGAAAAGAACCTTATCTTAGTGCCCATCCTAAACGAAACAATTCCACATCAAGTAGAAGCAAAGTTCAGCAGCGTTAGGGTCTTACTCAAGCCCCAGATCAAGGGTAAGGGCTTAATCGCCGGGGGACCAGTAAGGACCGTCTGCTATCTGGCTGGAATAAAAAATATATCATCAAAACTTTTAAGTCGAACTAAGAGTAAGATGAATATCGCTATGGCGACTATTTGTGCCTTGAAGAAATTTAAAAAGAGCAGCGTCATAAAGCAAAAACCTTGATTCGCTAAGGTATTCACCCTGTTAAATAATTTTGTCAAAGACGAAATTGCTGCAAAGCAGCATTTAACAGGATAAATATATAATAATCTTGAAATAAGAACCATATTATGCAGCTATATCAATTGGAGCCAACACTCAAGAAAAAAGAGAAGAAACGCATTGGCAGAGGAGGCAAAAGGGGAACCTATTCTGGCAAAGGAATGAAAGGGCAAAAATCAAGGGCTGGAAGAAAGCTGCAGCCTAGTATTCGCATTTTTATTAAAAGATATCCCAAAAAGAGGGGCTACAAATTTAAATCCATTCAGATAAAACCTATTGGGGTTAATGTTGCTGTTCTGGAGAAAAATTTTAAAGCTCAATCCAAAATCAATCCTCAAGCTTTGCTTAATAAGAATATAATCCGTAGAATGAAAGGGAGAATGCCTTTGATAAAGCTCTTGGGGAAAGGAACCCTTGAAAAGAGTTTTATTATTGAAGGATGTGAAACATCAATCTCAGCGAAAGCAAAGATTGAAAAAGCCGGCGGAAAGGTAAGCCCTCTTGCAAAGTAATTTTTCGCAAGAGGTCTATAATATAATCCCGTATTAATTATGAAATTTCATTTGTTCAAAAAAACCAAGAAATCTTTTACGGACCTAATCAAAATACTCAAGATAAGGGATTTACGCAATCGGCTCCTGCTTGTCTTAGGAATATTTGTTGTCTTCCGGCTAATGGCCAACATCCCTGTGCCCGGCGTAGACCCTGAAAATCTTAAAGCATTCTTTGAGCAATTTCAGGTGTTTGGGCTATTTAATGTCTTTACCGGAGGCACTCTACAAAAACTGTCGATTGTTATGCTTGGATTGGGCCCCTATATTACTGCGACCGTTGTCCTCCAGCTTTTAAGTATGATATTCCCTCAATTAGAACGGCTTTACAAGGAGGAAGGGGAGGCTGGCAAAGAAAAATTCAATCAATATGGGAGGCTATTAACCGTACCATTATCTATGTTTCAGGCCTTTGCAATGTTAAGTTTATTCCAAAGACAGGAAGTTATTGGAGACCTATCTGCTTTTTCTCTTTTCTCATCTATAATAACCGTCACGGCCGGCACTGTGCTGCTGGTTTGGCTCGGAGAAATTATTTCTGATAAGGGTATTGGCAATGGCGTCTCTCTTCTCATCTTCGCCGGAATTATTGCGAGCTTCCCCCAGAACATCCTCCAAACCTATATGGGAATCAAACTAAACCCCTCCCAATTTTTATCTTATGGCCTTTTCTTCCTCTCTGCCCTTGTCACTATCTTTACAGTAGTTATCATCACCCAAGGCAAAAGAAACATTCCGATATCTTATGCCAAAAAGGTAAGAGGGAGGAAAATATATGGTGGTTCAACTAGTTTTCTGCCTCTTAATATTAACCCCGCCGGAGTTATGCCTGTCATCTTTGCTCTTTCTCTTCTTACATTCCCGGGAATGATTGCTAATTTCTTTACCAATAACGAGGGCATAATAGGCAGTATTGCGCAGAAGGTGTCACAACTATTCCAAAACTCTCTGGGCTACAGCATTTCCTACTTTATTCTCGTCTTTCTTTTCACTTTTTTTTATACAATGATAATCTTTGACCCCAAGACAATAGCCGAAAATCTAAAAAGAATGGGGGGATTTGTCCCCGGCTGCCGACCGGGTGGGCCTACCGCTGATTTCATTAGCTACACGCTAAATCGAATTCTGCCTATTGGAGCTTTTTTCTTGGCTTCGATTGCCTTAGCTCCATCTATTGTCAGCAAGCTTACTGGAGTCGTGACATTCCAATTTTTAGTAGGAGGAACTTCTCTGCTAATATTAGTAAGCGTTGTCTTGGAAACCTATCAAGAGATTAAGGCCCATGCCCAAATGCATGAGTTATGAATAAAGGATACGAATCTACGAATGAATGCGAATCTACAAATATGCGAATAAGTAAAGAATGAAAGAAGAATGCTATTCACACCATACATTCGCATATTCGTATAAATGTATATGGATAAAGCCGCAATTATTATCTTGGGAGCGCCTGGCGCAGGTAAGGGAACTCAGGCAAATTTATTAAGTGAAAAATTTGGTTTTTACCATTTGGAAACGAGTAGGTTGCTTGAAAGAATATTTGCTAAGACAAACAGCAAATCCTCTGTCCGGATAGACAACCAAGAGTATTATTTTGAAAAAGAAAAAGAATTGTGGTCAACCGGCCAACTGTGCAGTTCGCCTTTTGTTTCCTTTCAGGTGCAAGAAAAAATAAAAGAAGCATTTCAGCGAAATATTGGAGTTATTCTTTCAGGTTCGCCAAGAACTCTGGAAGAAACAGAGAGATTAGTGCCTTTTTTGGAAGATTTGTATGGAAAGAGCGATATCTATGTTTTCTTCTTAGATATTATCTTAGAACAATCTATCTGGAGAAATTCCCATAGAAGGATTTGTAAATTAATGCGTCATCCTATTCTCTATAATAAAGAAACAGAAGAATTAAGCCGCTGCCCATTAGACGGCTCGGAACTTATTAGAAGAGAATTAGACAAGCCAGAAATAATCAAGAAAAGATTTGGTGTATTCGAGAAACAAACCCTACCCGTGCTTGATTGTCTGAAAGAACAAGGATGCGTTATTAATAAAATCAATGGCGGACAATCCGTTGCAGATGTTTTTTCTGATATCCTTAAAATATTCGGAGGAAAATGATTACTATAAAAACAAAAGAGGAGATCGCGTTAATGAGAGAGGGCGGGAAGAGATTGGCTAGAGTGATGAAAGCGCTGAAAGAGATGGTCGCTCCGGGAGTTACTGCTGGAGCGCTCAATAAACTCGCTGAAGAGTTAATACTAAAAACAGGGAATATATGCTCATTTAAAAACTATCAAGGGTTCCCGTCCTGTCTCTGCGTTTCTATCAATGATGAAATTGTACATGGAGTACCTTCGTCCCAGACTCTGAGACAAGGAGATATTGTCTCTTTGGACTTAGGACTAATTAATAAGGATTTTCATGCAGATATGGCTGTCACTATGGCTGTAGGAGATATTAAGCCAGAAGTGAAGAGGTTAATCCGAATAACTAAGAAGGTTTTGAAGCTGGCTATCAAAAAATCAAAAATAGGCAACACAATAGGAGATATCGGCAATACTATCGAAAGATACAGCAAATCAGAAGGATTTGGAGTTGTGCGCAAACTATGCGGCCACGGCATTGGCAGAGAATTGCATGAGGACCCTCAAGTTCTTAATTACGGGAAAAGAAAAACGGGCGAGAAGATAAAACAGGGAATGGTTGTCTGTATTGAGCCAATGCTAACAATAGGTGGGGGCGACATTAAAAAAGGAGAAGACGGTTTTAGTTACAAAACAACAGACGGCTCTCTGTCTGCCCATTTTGAGCATACAATTGCTATCACGGAAAAAGGACCAGAGATTTTAACAAAAATATAATGTAAGAAGACTACGAAAAAAAACAAACCCAATAAAGATTGGGTTTTTCGTTTTTATAACTTATGATATAATTAAAGAATCAGAATATAGCAATATAATTACATG
>CAZIIL010000015.1:0-13347 GCA_964539465.1 uncultured Candidatus Saccharibacteria bacterium | reverse complement strand
CTTAACCTATTCTTTTGCTTCTAATCTTGATGATAGTTCGGACCCTGTTGGGCAATTATCTAATGAACGGGGAAAATATGCCTAAGGAGAAAATAAGATATAAAAAAAGAATTAAGTAATTCGATATCTCGAGACAAAATGCTGGCTTTCTCTTCCCTTGTTTTTTCGCCTTTTTAAACATAGACAATATCAGCATCCCCATGAGTCCGCCGGATACGGCCCCGCTAAAGCTCAAAACACCAATAAAACTTTTAGAGCCAAGAAGAAATAACAGCAAAGGGGGCAGACAGGTTAGCACAAGAGATAGCGCATTTGAAAATTTGAAATCCCTTAACCACGTTTCCTTTAGGATATATACAATAGCCAAGAAAGAACTTCCCATAGTCAGGACTCCCAAAAAAGCGCCTATCCTCACTACATATGTGGGCAAGAATATTAAAAGACCAGAGACAGCATCATCTGAAGTAGAATCTCCGCATAGACCTACAACTAAAACAGCGAAGACAAGATAAGTAAACAGGGGGACCAAAGAGCCAATAATAATAGACCTTTTGAGTTTTTTGGGTTCTTTTCTCAGTATTTCTTCCATTTCTGGGATAACTGAGGTGCCTGTCAGGGCAAAAAGAATTATCCCATAAGGGAAAAAGAGATAGGATGTATTGATGCCAGAGAAATTACTCATATCTATTTTATTAGCTCCCAAGATAAATAAAAGAACTATTGAAATCAGAAGCACGCCAGCCATTATCAAAGCGGAAGATGAAACCATTTTTAGTCCAGAATAAAGGATTAAAGAAGCAAGAAAAAAGAAAAAAATACTAAAAAAAACAGGGTGGGCGCTACCAAAAAGCAAACCGAGAAACTCGCCGATCTTAATAAGATATGCCAAAAGCGCGCCATAGAGAGAGATAAAAAGAGCAGTAGTGCTTAAAACATTTAGGAATTCTTTCTTTTTACCCAAATAAATCCTGACATAGCCATTCATTTGGTGATCTCCTGGCGTTCGTAATGTCACTTCGCCGTATATTAAATTCAAAAGCAAAATTAGAATGCCCAATATCAAAAGATAGAATGTTCCCGGTATAAATCCTATTTTAGAAATAGCATAAGGAACAGCAAACATCCCTGCGCCAATAGTTGTGCTCACCAAGATGGCAATTGCTTTTAATTCAGAACTCATATATCTTAATCTAACATAAAAAACTGGGGCGGAGAACTTCTCCGCCCCCTGTTATCTTCTTCCTCTATGCTACGGAGGACAATACTGCGGCGGTGGTCGCTGCTGGCGCTCCTGCGCCTGCTGCTGCTGCAACGCCTGCGGTGGCTGTAAAGACCGCTGCGCCCTTGGCACCTGTCCCGCCCGCCTCGCCTGCTCTCGCTGGGCCTGCTCTCGCTGATCCTCAGTCATTAATATCACGCTCACTATGGGCATTCTTTTTCACCTCCCTTCTCCAATTTCTCCCGGCACCTGGCAAACATCTCGCCTAAGTGCCGACAATGTGACTTGCGGCACCGACGCGAGCCAGGCCGCTTTCCGCATGCTCCACCGTTCCTATGGTGATTCGCTATTTTTCTTTTCGCCAAAATCAGCCTCCCTTTCTTCGTGAAAAATCAAAGGACTAAATAGCCCTCTCCAACAGAGGGCTAAAGGATATTCTTAAAATGTTTTTTGTTTTAGTTTAGGTCTTAAGCATATTCTTCAATCCTCTGCGCTGATTATTAAAAATAAAAAGAATGGTAATGAGAAAAAACCACATTCCTTTTTGTAACCCAGCAGGGTCCGAACTATCATCAATCTTAGAAGCAAAAGAATAGGTTAAGTTCAAGGCGCGACGAGGAAATTGTGCTGAATAGCACATTGACAAGGAGCAACAAAGAAATTGACCTATTCTTTTGCTTCCCTTTGGGCGGGTGAATTTTATCCAGCTTCTTTGTTACTTAGCCGCTCGTGTGCCTTTTAGGCACGCTTCACGGCTAAGCGCCTTGAATCTGAATAAAATTCGCTCCGCTAAATTGATGCTAGCTCGGACCCTGTTGGGTAGGATTGAGAGAATATAATGGTTTATTTGTAAATCCAAATTACTCATGATAAAACCGTACAGTATCAATAATAAACAAAAAAAATATTTAGTCAAGAACTGAAGGATAGGACGGATAGAACAAATATGTCTTAAAGCAAAACTTTATTTTGCCTTAAGGGAGACTGGCAAATAAATGTCTACCAGTTCACTTGCGCGCGCAAGGATAGTCCTTAGAACAACACTTTTTGCTTCGAAGCCGCCCGCGCCTTGCTCGGAGGAAAAACCTTAATCTTGCCATAGACGCCATCATAGCCTGGTTCAACAAAAACACTGCCTTTTCTCATTTTAGCAATACCATCTGCAACGCCTGGCAGAGCAATATTCTTTAACTCATTCTCGGGGATATCAAGCAGAATTCTCAATTCGCTTCCAAACGTATCAATCATCTTTTGATATTCTCTTTCTACCCTCTTTGACGAAGAACCCACATCTAAAACCTCTGCAATAATCTCTTTCAGGGGGATTAATTTCTTGAAAGGTATAGCTCCTTCCGGAATAAAGCCATTTCCCCTGTCTGCTAATTCCTCTATCCTGTTTAGAACACCGATTGTCAGCGGCCGGCCGCAAACAGGACAAATGCCCCCGTATTTTTTGGTTTCCTGTGGAGAAGCAACGACACCGCAATTCCTATGCCCATCGTAGTGATACTTACCTTCTTCTGGGAAAAATTCAATAGTGTATAAAAATCTCTTGGGGTCCTTTGATTTTATTGCTTTTATAATTGCTGAATAAGAAAGTTCTGTGTCAAAAACATTGGCTTCTCTTCCAACCTTTTCCGGCGAGTGAGCATCGCTGTTGCTGATAAGTGTAATTTTATCTAAAGCAGAGAGCCGCCAATTCATGGCTGGGTCCGAGCTCAAGCCCGTTTCCATTGCATAGATGTATTTTGAGTAATCCTCAAAACATTCCTCTGTTGTATCAAACCCGGATTTAGAACCAAATAGAGAGAACCAGGGAGTCCAAATATGAGCCGGGACTACAAAGCAATCCTCAGAAATATCAAGAACAATCTTGAGCAGCTCTTTGACATCCAATCCCAAGATGGGTCTGCCATCTGACTTAAGATTACCAATCCAACCCAAGTGAGTATTGATTTTATCAACAATTTCAAAGGATGGAGCAAAAATAAGAACATGGATTTTCCGCACCCTATTTTTCTTAGAGTAGATACAACTAATCTCTGATGTTAAAAGAAACCGAATCTGGCTTTCTGAATTCTTAAGGCAAAATAAACCGGGTTCAGCCGGTTTTAACTTCTCTTTTAGCTCTTTAAACCATTCCGGATGAGTGAAGTCCCCGGTTCCCAGAACGTTAATACCCTTAATCTCTGCCCATCTACTCAAATTCCTTAGGTCTGTCCGCGGAGAGGTTGCTCGAGAATACTTAGAATGAATATGAAAATCTCCAATGAATTTCATAAAACCTCTTGAGAAATGCCTCTGAGGATAATTATGCGTTCGCTTGAAATCTAAGAATAAATTCTTGAGTTTCTCCCTCACTTATAATTATACCTCTGGGGATAATTATGCGTTCGCTTGAAATCTAAGAATAAATTCTTGAGTTTCTCCCTCACTTATAATTATAATTTTTCGCAACGTTTAATTACGAAGCAATTACAGAAAGCAAAGCGAACGGTTCCAATTTTTAGATTTGCAATTTTGTAAGAGGTCATAGCCCTCCCGGAAAACGATTTAATATGTACCAGACAAGAAAAATAATAAAAGCAATAATGGTTATCGTATCTATTAAAGATAGTCCTTTCATTTTCGTAGATTAAGCTCCCTGATAATATCTTCTGGGATTGGCGGATGGCCTTTTGGGCTTTTGCCCGGATACCGCCAAGCGCTGATAATAATAATCTTCTCTCGTAAGATTTCAGATTTAGGGTTTTGAGATGTAGATTCTTGCCCGCCCAAATTTTCGAAGAAAATTTGGGCGGGAGAGGTCTTTGTCTTCTGATACATCAGCCATACCTCGCTTGGTCTCTTCGCAGAGCCAGATGACTGCATTACCGCCACTGTCCGCAGGGCCACTCCTTCCTCAACTCGTTCTGGCCGGCGAAGTATTCTTTTTAGTCGGAACTCACTCAGATTATAGAATCTCATCTTCATCTTAACATGTTCTGTCCACATGATTGTCTCTGTGTTTTGGGGCGCCCTGAATTTCATAGATATTTCATATCATAACTGTTCAAAGCATAAAACTAGTTTTTCTTTATCGCTTCGGAAACGAATAAAGAGATGGTTGTTTGAGGATAATTTTAAGGAGATTTTCGAAAAAGTCCCCGCCGGCGTAACCAACAATAAGAGCCATCGCCGGCGTGAAGGAGCTGCCAAGAAAACCTATGCCTAATTCTTTAACAGCAGCTGCCACCAAGAGGCCGACAACACCAGAGATAGAAATCATTGCCAAGAAATAGGGAATCTTAAAACCAGCATCTTTATAAGAATATTGATGCTTAATAAAACCCATTAGACATCTGATGAACCCTCCTCCAAATCCAGCAATTAAGATTTTTATATACATATAGATCAGGGGGCATATAGGCCCTTTATAGGTCAGCCCTTCCTGCGTTCTTAAAAGATATTTTTCTTCCCAGTAATTGCCCAAGAATAGCTGGTATGCGTTCTATCTTCACTCTAATTTGTTTGGTTGTATCTCTGTCCCTAATGGTAACATCATCTTGCTCTAAACTCTCAAAATCTACAGTAATACAGTAAGGGGTTCCAATTTCGTCTTGGCTGTAATATCTTTTACCAATATTGCCTCTGTCATCCCAGGCACATGAAAATTCTGGTTTTAGCATTTCAAAAATTTTTCTTGCTTTTTTAACAAGTTCCGGCTTATTGGCTAAAAGGGGAAATACAGCGACTTTACAAGGAGCTAAATCCGGCCTTAATTTCAAAACGACTCTTTTTTCACCTTTGATTCCCTCTTCGCAGTAAGCATCAAAAAGCAAGAACAAAAATGTTCTATCCACTCCTCCTGATGTTTCTACTATCCATGGCAAAAAGCTTTCTCCTGTTTTAGTATCGGTATAAGTAAAGTCCCTCCCTGAAAACTGGCCATGCCGAGATAAATCCCAATCGCCTCGCCAATGAATCCCCTCCCATTCCTTCCAACCGAAAGGAGTTTCATACTCTATGTCAAAAGCAACCTTAGCGTAGTGGGCAAGTTCATCCTGACCATGTTCTCGAAAACGAATCTTCTTCTTCTGGTTGAGCAATGCCTTATACCACTTCATCCTTTCCCCTTTCCAGTATTCATACCATTTCTCCATTTCTTTCGGATTTACAAACCACTGCAGATCCCATTGTTCAAACTCACGCTGTCTATAAAGAAAATTCTTAGGGGTAATCTCGTTCCTGAACGCCTTGCCAATCTGGGCAATTCCAAAAGGAACTTTTGCTCTCATGGAGTTTAGGATGTTTTCATAATTCAGATATATTGTCTGGCAGGCCTCGCCCCGCAGATAAACCTTTTTCTTCTCTCCCTCAACCACTCCCAATTCGGCACCTACCAAAAGATTAAATCTTTTGGGCTCGGTCAATTCGCCTCCACATTCAGGACATTTTTTGCCCTCAAGTGCCTTCTTGAGTTTCTCAATAATATCTTCTCCTGCAGCACCCGTCTCTTTAATTTCTAAATCAGCAACTAAATTATCAGCCCTAAATCTCTTATGGCACTTCTTGCATTCAACTAATGGGTCAGTAAAACCCTTGATATGGCCTGATGCCTGCCACACCTTAGGATGAGTAATAATGGCCCCATCAATCCCCCAGACATCCTTTCTTGTCTGGACCATCTCTTTCCACCATGCTTTCTTTATATTATTTTTTAGCTCAACACCCAACGGTCCATAATCATAAAAACCTGTAATTCCGCCGTATATCTCTGAATTCTGAAAAACAAATCCCCGTCTTTTACACAAAGAAACAATTTTTGACATTAGATCCTGCATTGTAATAAATGAAATATCGTGTTATTATATTGACGTATAAACTACCCTTGGGAAATAAAAATAGAAAGGAGGTAAAAAAGATGGACAGATTCCTGAAGGTGATAACTGCAATAGGAGTTGCCATGACCGCTGTTGGGATACTAAGCGGTAACCTCGTGGTTGTATCCGCCACCGCTGGCGGATGCGTCGCGGGGATCGTGCTATCTCTCTGGAAACTCAAAGATTCAAGCTTTCTTGTCTGGCTGGTCCTTCAATCTACGATGGGAGGAGCGGCAGGGTGTATCGCTGGCGTCGTCATCGAATCTTGTCTAAGGGTTTTTTGAAAAACCATCAACCCAAGGGTGGTTTTTTATTGCACAATACCTTCAATCAAACTCACCGATGCATCATCAGGTAGAGTAGTATCAATAGCTGCAGATAACGCTTCTATGTTTTTGCCCGTGAATCGATCTTCCCCTAAAATTCTTGCTTCATTAATTAGTGTCGCCACCAGGCCCTTTTGGCCGCCGGAAGGAGTAAATCTTATTTGAAAAATCAAAACCTTCTGCGGAACCGTCACTCCACTCTGAGCATCTAATCTACCCACAGTCCACAGGATTTCCCGGGAGACAGAATCAAAAGTGAAATTTGGTTTCTCATCGTCTGGGGAGATGTCTCCTGTTAATTCAACCGAAGTAGGAAGAACAGCCCTTATTTTCACATTTCCCACTTCATTGCAGTAATTTCCAATTTCCCACTTGATAGTATAGGTTGTAGTTTTGTTTACTCTTGGAGGAATGGGCCCTGAATTGGTAAAGGCATCGTCCTTAAAAAACCCTTTTTGAGAAAGCGCCAATCTAGAACTCATCTTCGTCTCAAAATCCTCTCTGACTTGAGATAGAGAAACCCTGTTTTTTAATATGGGATTCCTTATCCCGCTCTCTTGTCCGCTTTTCGTATTGACCCAAAACTCAACCATCCCCTCTTCCCCAGGACCAAGATATTGGAGTTCAGCGAGATTACGCCAATCCCAGAGTATAGACTGGTCGGCCGTATTCACTTTACCCAAATCGGCATTAACGCTATCAAAATCAAAAGGCCCTTCTAATTGAGAAACTAAGAATAATTTTTCAAAGAATTCATCGCCAATATTTCTGAAAGAAATCTCATAGTGAAGCAGTTCTCCTGGAGAGGCAATATGATCTTCTGCCCCATTAATCCTCTGGCTGATAATAAGATGGGGCCTGACAATCTCAACTCCCCGGGAAATTTCTTTTAGGAGGACAAAATGGTCCTTAAGCCAAATTCCGAGTTGAGCTCTAAACATTTCTTGCTGGCCAATACCGCCAGAGAGCTCGCCAAATATCTCTATTCTACCACCCTCGGCCTTGTTTAAAACTCCAAGCTGCCATTCATTTCTTTCAATCCCTATCGGCCGCGAACGTAAAAACCCAAAACCAGAAGGATAGTCAATCTTCACCCTCAAATCAGAAAGTGGATACTCAAGATCAGAAAAGTAATTCAGAGAAATCTTTGTCTCTTTACCAATCACACTTTTTGACGGAAGGTCAAAAGCAAAGGTAATGGGTACGCTTTCTATTTGGGTCGAAAATGTACTTTTTGATTCATAAAATGGCTTGAGGTTTTTAGGACGATAGGACAGGGTAACCTCGGCTGTTTTTATATCTCCTTCTTTGCCAAAAAATCGAGCCCGAAAATAGATAAGTTCTTCCTGGTCAGGATAAAGATCCTCCAAGTCCCTGGTAATCCTTTGCGCATCATCATTCAGAGGAAGAGAATCTTCAGGATATTCAAAGACAAGCTCTAAATCCTCTAACCTAACACTCCCTTTGTTTTTATATCTTAGAGCATACTCAACCTCTTCCCCAGCTTGAGCTTTTTCTGGGCCCAATATTTCCAAACTCAAGACCTCTTTGGAATAGCTATTCTTCTGGCCAAGCCAAAAAACAAGGCCTACTAATATGCCTATGACTATGAAAAAAAGAACAAAGATTTTTCCCTTCATAAGTGCAATATGTTCAAGAAAAGATTATCATTGTTTTTTTATTATACATAAAAAATTGTAGATAGAAAAGCCGATTAAGTCCGAATCCTGTCAGGCAGACAAAAAGGGAAGATAGAAATCTAAAATCTTATCTAATGAATCTATGTGATGCTCTTTATGTCTTAGTCTTCCCAACCCGATAAAATTATTTATTAAGATTTCCCTAAGAATTCTCACCGCGTTGGGCTCTACGGCAATGACTGTTTTACCTGCTTTCTGATGTTGCTCACAGCTGCTGCATATTATCCCTCCGCGAGAAGAAAAGTAAAGATTTCTTGGTTCCAACCTTTGTCGGCAAACCAAACATCTATATAACTCAGGGCTATACCCTGAAAAAGAAATAAATTTCCAAAAAAAGTAATGATATAGTAATCTTGCGTCCTGTGTCGTGCGCTTTGGCTCGTTCAATGCTGCAAAAACTTCTAGTAATAGTTGCCAGAGCCTATCGTCTTTTTGGGGGCCCTTAATCAGATTATCAATAAGCCAGGCAATATCTCGGGCAATTTTGATATTCTCAAGATTTTGCTTTATATCTTCGAAACCGTTGATAAGAACGGCGTCGGTCAGGGTGCGCCGACTCCTGCCCATAATAAACCCTATCTCCGAAATAGAAAAAAGAGGAGTTCCTCCTTTTAATTTTGAAGCAATCTTCCGAATCGATTTGGCTAAGACATCAATCTTCCCAAAATCCTCGGTAAATAAAGTAAAAATCTTATCTGCCTCGCCGATCTGTGCTTCTTTTAGAATAAAAGCATTGGTTCGATGATGAACGAACATACATATGTTTAATTCTAGGAGGGGAACATTAATCTCATAATTTCTCCAAAATTTTAAGTTCTAATACATTAGTTTTCGTATTGTAAATAGCGAAAGTGGGTTTGCAAAAAGTACCTGCTAAGTTGCCTGGATTTACTAATTTACACTGACCGATTTCTTCAAGCCAGGGTTTGTGGGTATGACCGTAAAATACTAAATCGTATTCGTTGCTCTGGCATAATTTTTTGGCAATTTTGGAGAAATGACAAAAAGCAATGTTTCTATCCCCGGCCTTAATCTCGCCAAAATTTTTAAAAATCTTTAAATTTAAAAATCCTGAAGGCGAATAAGTTTCCCATCCATAACCTATATCTGCATTGCCTAAAACAAGAAAAACTTTACCAGAAAAATTTTTAAGGGCTTGTTTTAAAACTTGTGGCGAACAAACATCACCGCAATGAATCACAGTTTCAACCTCCTGCTTTTTAATCCAACCAATTGCTTTTTCAAAATTCGGCAGATTGTCGTGCGTATCAGAAATAATCGCTATTTTCATGTTTAAAATTTCTCAGACCTCGTAGTTTTGAATAGCAAGATAAAGTGGCTCGCCATTAATATTCACTTTTTTTCTAACATCAAAATCTTCATTTCTTTCCTCCCCCAATTCACATCTTTGAGCTATTGTTTCTCTTGTGATAAATTCCTTGTTTCTTCTTATAACAGTGTTGAGCGATTCTGAGCTAGAATACTGAATTAGAATTTTATGGATTGGCTTATAACTAGCCTCCTTCCTCATCTGTTGGATGTGGCGGATGATTTCCCTGACCGCCCCTTCTTCTTTTAATTCAGTGGTGATATTGATGTCCAAGGAGGCCTTAATGCCTCCTTCTTCTTTTAGCGACCAGCCCTTCTCTTGTTTTATCTCCTCAAAAAAGATAACCTCTTTAACGTTTAACTCATCTTTTATTAATTCAAGTAAGCCATCTCCTTCTAGAAAGCCATGGTTAGCAATAGAAATCTTGAATGTAGCAAGTGGCTGTCTGTTGCGAATCCCCGATTCTTTTCTGATAGCATGTCCCAAACTACAGATATTTCTTACAGTCTCCATTTTTTCTTCTAATGCTTTATCAACAAGATTGACATGGAAAGATGGCCAATTCTCTAAATGAATTGAATCCGTTTTCCCAAGAATCTGCCAGATTTCTTCAGTAATAAAGGGGGTAAACGAAGCCATTAATTTCATTAATACAGAGAAAACCCAATAAGAAGTTTGGTAAAATGATGCTTTGTCTTCGTTGTTTGGAGCAGATGGACCAACTCTTGAGCGGCTGCGCCGGATATACCAAGTAGAAAGATCAGAAGCAAATTCTTCTATTTCATTAGCTAAATTATTCGCTTTATAATTATCCAGATAATCCGTGCCTCTCTTTATAAGGCCGTTTGCTTTTGAGAGCACCCATTTATCCAAGACATTAATAGGACTCGGCTTATCTATCTCGACCTGGGCTAGCCCAACTCCATCGGTATTGGCAAATCCTATAAAAAATCTAAGACAATTCCACAAAACAAAAAAGAATTTCCTTTTAATCTCCTCCGCCGGGCCATGGCCAAAATTAAGATTCGCGGATGGATTCTGTTTAGCGTACATCCAACGCAATACATCTACCCCCATCTTGTCAGCCGCTTCGTTGAACTCGATAGCATTTCCTGAACTCTTGTGCATTTCTTTGCCATGCTCGTCCCGCACCAAGGCATGTCCTAACAAAGTTTTAAACGGATTAGTATTTCCCAAAACAGCCGCCATAGCAATCAACGAGTAAAACCAATTTTTGAACTGGCCGGGAAAACACTCCAAAACCAAATCGGCCGGAAACCATTTCTGCCAATATGTTCTGTCTTCGGCATATTTCAGGGTAGAGAAGGAAACAATCCCTGCATCCAGCCAAGGATTGCCGACATCAGGAATACGAGAAATTGTCCTTCCGCATTCGGAACATTTAATCTTTACACTATCAACCCATGGCCGATGTGGAGAATGGGTTTCAAAATCATCCAGACCCTCAACCGCCCTTTTCTCTAATTCTTCTTTTGAACCAATAACTTCAAAATGGCCGCACTCACACTCCCAAATAGGCAAGCAAAGCCCCCAATATCTCTTTTTAGAAATCAACCAATCATCCATATTTTTCAGCCAATCCAGTTCCATCTTGAGGCCAAACTCTGGTATCCAATGAATCTTTTTAGTTATCTCCATCATTTTAAAACGAAGTTCATCCATAGAAATATACCATTCATCAACCAATCTAAAGAGCAGTTCTGATTTGCACCGCCAGCAAAGCGGATAACGATGGTTATAATCTTCTGTCTTGTAAAGGAATCCCTTATTTTCCAAGTCCTTAAATACAGTCTCGGCTATCTTCTGGGCGTTCTTACCGGAAAAATCCCCATATCCCTGGATATAGGAACCGACTTCATCTAAAACAGGAAATACCGGCAATCCGATTTCCTTGCCCAAATCATAGTCCTCAGGACCGCTCCCCGTAGAAATATGCACCAAGCCAGTCCCCTCTGTTTCAAGGACCCCTTCTTTCCACGCAACAACCAAGTGCCTCTCAATATTCTCCTCAACAATCGGCAAGTCATCATATGCGCCAGCATATTCTTTGCCAATCAATGCCTTGCCATTAAATTCTTCTATAATCTTATGGTCTTCTTGGATTACCGTGTCTAAAAGGTTTTTAGCCAAAATCAATCTTTCTTTCTTTTTGGTCTCTATCTTTATGTAGGTTATCTCCGGATTAACAGCTATGGCTACATTGGCCACTAATGTCCAAGGGGTCGTTGTCCAGACCAATAGATATTCATTTTCTTTGCCTATTAATGGGTACTTTATGTAAACAGCTTTATGCGTTACTTCTTTGTAGTCGCTAGTTAAAATCTCATGCTGAGAAATAGCAGTCCCGCAACGCGGACACCAGGGCACTACATCCTTCCCTTTGTAAAGCCATCCCTTTTGCCAGCAAGTTTTTAGAAAATTCCAGATAGCGAAATTGTTCTCATCAGACATGGTATAATAACTATTGTCCCAATCCATAAAATAACCCAATCGTTTTGATTGTTCTGTCTGAACCTGCGCAAAATGAAGTGTATGTTTCTTGCATTCATCAACAAATCGAGCTATCCCATATTCCTCAATATCTTCTCAACCTCTACTTCGACCCATAACCCCTGGTTATCAAAGCCATTTTGAAACCTTTGCTCAAAACCCTGCATATTTTTATAGCGTTGATACAGGTCTTTTAAAGTTCTCCCCCAAGCATGATGAACACCCATTGGATTGTTGGCAGTAATCGGTCCATCTAAAAAAGAAAAGTGCTTAGCAGCATTTCTGTTTTTTTGTAGATATTTTTTTAAAACCTTATTCTTTTCCCAAAACTCAGTAATTTTTGTCTCTATCTCGCGCAAATTGGGCTTAGGTGGTAATTCTCTGAAAGTCATATTCTTTTCTATCTTATTATTGCCTCGCAGGCTTAATTTAGGATGGTATTATTTTATCCTATTTTTATTTAAAACAAAAGGGAAATTAGCACATCCTCCTTAAAAATGATAAGATTGGTCAATATCCAACCGAGATTTATTATGGAACAATCACTCCCACAAAAATTTACTAATTATTTTGGTCTGATTCGAACCCACGACTTTCTAACCTTTGCCCAGACAATAATGGGCTTCCTGGCCATCGATAGAACAATTGATGCCAATTCTTTATTGCTTGTCTTTAAATATATCCTTATTTTAGGTCCGGGTCTTTATGGAGGAATATATATCTTTAACAACATAATGGATTATCGCCTTGATAAACATAGCTCGTCAAAACAAAAAAGACCCTTGGTAAGTGGTCAAATCTCCATTAAAACCGCCTGGACGCTTTTCGCTGTTCATCTCCTAATCAGTGTAATATCTATAATCCTTGTTTCATCTTCACTGCTTTCTTTCTTTGCCCTGTTCTTTCTTGTTAGTAATGTTTTTTATACCCTTATAGCTAAAAAAATTCCTTATCTGGAAATAATAAGTTGCTCTATCACCCATCCGGCCAGAACTCTTTTGGGAATTATATTGGCCCAAGGAAACATATCTCGTTGTCTTTTATTACTCGTTATTAATCTTTTTGCCGCAGCTGCCCTAAACACATTAAAAAGAATCAAGGAAAAGGAGCTATGTGAAGAAAAAGGCAGGCCTGTTTTAGAAAGATATTCTACAAAGTCCCTTATCTTGATTATGTGGCTTTTCCTGTCCATCGCCTCCTTGCTGTTGGCCCTTATGGTAAAAGACATTACATTATATCTCTTTGCTATTGTCCTTGTCCTACACGCCATTATTCCTGTCTTCATATATTTTCATGGAGACAAGCCGCTTAAGCTTGAGCTGTTAAGACTTTGGCAATAGTTTAAATTTAGCGGAGTGAATTTTATTCAGATTCAAGGCGCTTAGGCGCGAAGTGTGCC
>CAZIIL010000014.1:0-13963 GCA_964539465.1 uncultured Candidatus Saccharibacteria bacterium | reverse complement strand
AAAGGAGGAAATGGGTTTATTGTAGCAAAAGACACTATTTCAAAGAGGGTCTTTTATTTTTAATAGATTTTTCAAGTCGAACAACAAGCCTTGAAACAGATTTTAACATCCTCTGTTTCGCGGAGCGCTTTGGCAGGATTAGCGCAAGATAACAAAGAATCGCTTTTTAGGCGGTTTTTTTTGTTAGAGTAGAATAAGATGGAAATCAAAGAGAGGAACAGGGAATACAGTTGACTTTATTCCTTTATGCTTGTATAATCTAAAAACAGATTTTAGGAAAAGGAGGTAATAATGGACCTAAAGGATGTTCTAGAGGTCGCAGAACAGTTGCATCGGGAAAGAGGAGGCGAGGTTGGTCTTTGGCCGATTTTCCAGATTGTCCGCTGGACAGATGAAAGAATGGGGTTGGAAGCGGTCAAAAGGGAACAGGAGATTCGGCATCTTGTGGACTACGCAGAAGACGAAACTAATTCTCCTGGGGAACGGACAATGGATGCTCTCTCTTTTGACGCGGTTTCAGGGCGCCTAACCAGGATTATCATCGCCGCTGAAATACTTGTCGCCGAAGCAAGGAACCGCATCTCACGTCTAAGTCTAGATGCAATGTAATGTTCTGCGCAAAACCCGGGGTAACCGGGTTTTGTCTTTAAAGACGAAAGCGATATAAAATAGGTTTTAACAGCGTCTAGCTGGGGAAGCAGACTAGTGCTTGGTCCCCGAGAGACCGAGTCGCATCAAAAATCGCCAAGAAGGCGGTTTTGATTTTGGAATTTTGGTAGGACGAGAAGTTTATTCTGGACTACCCGAAGGGAGTCCTGACTATGGGGCCAACTTTTTTATTTTGGATTTTATCAAGTAAAAACAGAAAGACGGGTATTCGGGGCTACCCGTCAAAGCCCTTCTTATCTGTTGGACCATTCTGTTAGTGCGGCCCGGATCTCTTTGCGGATCGTCTCCCTAATGAATATTCCCAAAAGAAAGACATCAATGAACGCACAGAAAGATGCCCAGAAATCCCAATGGCGAATATGAAATTCTAGGACCATCACTCCAAGTACACTTATTGCTAACAGAATAATCCAATACCTCTTTTTCCGAAGCATCCTTTTTCACCTCCTTGCTTCTGATGAGATTATCAATCTTAACACGGGCCTTTTATAAATAAAAGCTTTAAGTTATTAAATAAACAAAAAAAGATTTTGAGATCCTTTTTTGTTTCTGGCTGCGGAAAACGGACTCTCTTTTACTTAAAACAGTTTTAACATTGTCTACTTTGCGGAGCTCATAAAAAATCGCCAAGAAGGCGGTTTTTGTGTTAAACTTAAAAAAGTTAAAGCAAGTAAAAAAATCAGAGTTGACACCATTTCTCCAAAGCTATTGTACTGTACTGGCAAGCTGCCAGTAGAACCAAAGAATTAGATATGTTGGATTTTGCTAAAAAAATTGCTTACAAAATTGCCAAAAGGCGGACAGATAAGATTTTCAGCCATATAGTCGACTTTTTGAGAAGCGGGGATAGAATATTAGATATCGGCGCAGGAAATTGTATTATCGCCGAGACCCTTGTTGGGAAAGGACTCAATGTTACTCCTTTAGAGATTCAAAATAAAAGTCTGGTAGACAGTATCTGTCCGGTTTTATACAACGGAGTAAAAATCCCATTTCAAGATGATAAGTTTGATACCGCTTTGATTGTTGCGGTTTTGCATCATAGCAATGATCCCGTTGAGATTATCAAGGAGGCCAAAAGGATAGCTAAAAGAATTATCATCGTAGAGGATGTTTATACGAGCAGTTTCCATAAATATCTAACCTACTTCATAGACTCTCTCGTAACCCTGCACATTTTTAATCATCCTCATTCTAATAAAGACAATCAATCATGGCAAAGTCTATTTGATAAGTTGGGATTAAAACTCGAAGGTACTCGAGAGTATAATATTTTTTTGTTTTTGAAAAATATAGTTTATTGCTTAGAGAAATAATTGTTATTTAAAACAAACTATCGCAAAATGGTGTTCCATTCGCAAGATGCTGTCAACTTTGCTCAGAAAATGGTGTCAACATTTAATTTTCACCAAAAAATCGCTGGAAAGGCGGTTTTGTGGTAAAATGTAGAAAATATTATGAAATCTCTAAAAGAATCTACAATAGCGATATTTTGGGCATTAGTTGGAGCTTTTATTGTGGTATTAGCTGAATTTTTCATTCCAGCATTCAGAGATTTATTCAAAAGCTCTAAATTGTTTTGGGGACCATTGGCCGTCTTTTTTTTATTGGGTTCGGCCTTGCTATTTTTAGCTCTTAAGGCGAAGAAGAGGACAGAGCTAAAGAAGTTTCTAATATTAACTGGAGCTTCGGCTAGCGGATTTTTTATTAGCGTCATTTTGCATAATCTCTTTTACGCCATAGGCGTATTAACTAATCATATTCTCGTGTTGAAATATTTAATGGAGTTTCTTAATATAGCTTTTTTTCTAATTGGAATTTTTATTTGTCCGCTAGGATTTTTGATTGGCGCAATTGGCACTATAACGTTGCTTATTAAACAGCGAGAGAAATAGCGATGCGATAGACCTCATGGGCAGAATTTTGTTGCCAAAGAGAGAGTTTTTTGTTAGAGTACGAACATGGATAATTTAGCAACGAAATAAATATAAGAATCGCATGGCAAGAAGCAAAAGACAGAGAAGGGCTAAAAGATTGAAAAAAAGATTATATAAAAATATTTTTAAGACAAAAAAATAGTTTTTAAATTAAAATTAAAAAATCGCCAAGGACAGATTATCTGTTCAAAAAGGCGATTTTTTGTTAGAATATTCTAATTGTTCTATACATTATATATATTATGGCAGAAACCAAGGGAAAGTATTTTTTGTTAAAAAGTTGTGGTTTGTTTTTCGAGCTTATCCCTGCCCAAGAGATAAGGGATAAGAAAAATCCTACTAACGCAGAAAAAAAATTGTTGAGATATGAATTGTCAGGCAGAGAGGATGTAGAATATATCTTTTTATTGAGATGTGACAATACGTCTGTTAAGTTGAGCGCCAACCAGATTAAGGATTTTTTTGAAAACATCGGCTTCGATGTAGATGTGCTGTTTTCAAAGCCATTTTTTTCCGATAGAGCTGCGGTTATGAACGTCGGCGGCTATATAGTTCCCTTTCTGGGTCGATTTATGGAGTATCTATTAAAAACGATTTTTCCAACTCGTGGGGATTTACTAGTAAGACGATTTATTTGGCGGGAAAGACGAATACATATTCGTTTTTATCATAATAATGGTGACTGGTATATGACGGCTCATCTTGATGTATTCAATGTGCTTAATTGGACGGAAGGGCTGTGGCGTTTTTGTTATTCTCACATACGTACTGGGCAGGGAGATTATGCTTTCGGCACTCAAGCGATGATTAAATTGCTAAGGTCAACGGTGGGACCTAAAAGGCAAAAAAACGAGATACTTGACGCTACTTTTGTGGAAGAGATTATCAATCTCAAGGACTATGAAGACGGTAATAATTTGGGCGCTTGAGAATTATCTAATTTGAAGTATAACAGAAATGAAAATGGGATTGATTCTGCATTCTTATGGAAAATCGCAAATAGTGGCAAGTCCAACTTCTGTCGAGTGACTTTCGTCAAACTTATATTAAGGGGTTGTTAGAATCGCCTTAATAGCGGTTTTTTGATATAATGAGGACAAGATGAATTATATTTATAGATATTGATTATAGAGTTCTACCAAGGGTGGGTTTTTATATCCATAATAAAAAGGTCGGAGAAGCAATTATTCAAAAAAAAGAGAAGTAATATGTTAAGAAAAATTTTCTCAGGAGGGTTTAGGAGATTTGCTGGCAGATTTAGAGCACCCTTAAAAGGCGGCAGAGGCCGACAACCTGAAGGTTCTGGTTTGGGATTGGGAGGTGAATGCGTTTGTCCGAAATGTAATGCTAAGATTTCTCATGCAATAGCAACACCTTGTTACACATTAAGGTGCCCTAAATGTGGTGCCTCAATGACCAGAAACGAATAAATCTTCTTACGAAGATTTAACAGGAATTTTTGAGGACGTTAGGATTTGCAAATAGAGTTGGATACTAAAAACTTAGCAATAAAAATAGAAAGTAGTATCAATTCTGCTTTTCAGATTTTATGGAGAAGAAAGAGAAAAAGAGAATACTTTGGGGGATATGTCTGGCAATAACCATGATGGTTTTTACTATTGGGGTTGACCCTCTTAATATTAAGAACCCAAGCTTCTTAATATATTCCTTGCTTTCGCTGATTCTATTCTTTCTGCATGCGACTTGGAAACTTGGTTTTTCAAGAGGATTGATGCTTATCTCTTTAGCATCCTTAATCGGTTTTGCTTTTGAATTTTTGGGACTGAAGTATGGTATTCTTTTCGGCGGACACTATGAATATCTTGGACCCGGATTTGAATTGGCTCTTGGTAATGTTCCTCTTATAGTAATATTTTTTTGGGGGCTGCTTATTTATGTTGGTTATAGCGTTGTTAATTCATTTCTTCTCTGGACTAAAAAGAGAAAGCCCAGCAAAGACCAAAGAAATATCATGCTTTTGCCCTTATTGGTAATTTCAGATGGTCTCGTGGTTACTTTTCTTGATGTTTTCTTAGATCCCTTACAGGTTAGGGTTGGTAATTGGATTTGGGTGGAGGGCGGCCCTTATTTCGGCATCCCTATTGGCAATTTTATTGGTTGGTTTATTGTGGTAGCGCTGGCCACAGGAATATTCAGAACCTTTGAATACTTTTATCCCCAAAAGACACCTCAAATCGGGAGAACTGTTTCTTTGATACCGATTATCGGTTATAGTTGGTCTTTTTTTGCTCTTTTAGTTTCTGCTATCGAAAACCAAATGACCGGTTTGGAAATAATCGGTCTCCTTACTATGTTTCCAATTATCATTATCAATCTTATACTTTTTGCTCTCTTTGCATTAGAGATTTTTCAAGCAATTTTATTCACTAAGTTGTTGAAATTGGCGAAATCGGCTTTGCGGGTTTTTAGAAATTTATAAAGAAGAGAGATTTGAGAGTCCAGGAGCTGCCTTTGAGAATTTGAATTTGGAGTAAATGAAAAAGCCGGGTGTCTGTTCCCGGCTTTTATCTTGTGCTGACCCTATTCACGCTTGACATTTAGCCCGAATTACAATCACGGGCTCTCTGCCAAGAAGGTCCTTTTCAAACACCTGGACCTCAAAAGTGTAGCCCTCCTTTTCTATGGCAAAGGGGGCGTCCATGAAATCATCTTCTTCCCAGTTATAAAAGACGATTTCACTGCCTTCCTCCCAGGCGCTGATGGGGAGTTCTCCGAATCCCTCCAGAGATGCCTCCCAGACCTCGTCGTCTTCAGGAGTCCACGTCGCCCAGATAACCCCACAGTAGGAACCGGTGGAGTTTACCCAGTCCTGGGCAGCCATTCTGGGGGCGGAGATAGCGAGGTCTACCACTACCATAGCAACCAGCGTGTAGCTGGCCACTCGAGAGGCGGTCTGCCAGCTTTCTATCGAGATCCCACCCTCGGGCGCTGGTGGAAGTCCTTCCTCGGGAAACTCCTCGAGTTGGCGGAGCGCCCATTTCTCCGCTTTTGCCAGATATTCCCCAGGACCAAGTTCGCCACTCTGGATTGCGGCAGCTTGCTCGGTTTGGGAAGGTGGAATCCAGTGATTCCACCACTCCTGAGAAGGAGTGCCCTCTGGCATCTTGGACGGGTCAAAAGCCCTGCGGACAAGCACGCCGACGGCGTTATCAGGCAAGGATTCTACTCCTTGCCCGTATATCACGGCGGCGAATTCGCCGCTCTCCGGGTTCCATCGGGCTCGGTAGAACTCTGGCGCGATTCGGTCCGAGAGCAGATCGTCCGCTAGGACCGTGGCTCGTTCATTGCTTGACGCAAGAGAAGCGAGCGTGCAATCCGCCCCGTGGCGGACTACATTGTAATCTCCATTCTGCCATGTTTCCATGGAGACTACGGCTTGGTTGGGCACCGCGACCGTCCCTTCGATGCCATTGACCCTGAGTTCGGCCCACTCTGAGCCGTTGGCTCCGATTCGAGTAGCCACAAACTGGGCTTGGGCACCCTGTTCAAGCTGGGTCCAGTTTCCGGCCTCTCCTAGACGGACAAAGGTCTCGGTAGATGGGTCCCATCGACGGAGTGTTACCTTTGAGAACCTAACAACCAAGGTGTCAGCGGCGCCTTCGGCAACAGCAAGTGCAGCTGGCGCAGGCCCGGCTGGCACGCCGTTGTCTCCACAGGCAGTGGAAAAAACGAGAGCGAAAATCAAAACCAGAACAATGTGCTTTTTCATCTTATGCCTCCCGGGTGTTAAAATGTATCGTTTTGAAAGAACAAAAACCTTTATTAGGTTTTGTCTTTATAACACATTAAAGATTTTTTGTCAAAAAGAACGCGCTGATGGAATGGAGAGAGGAGAGAAGGACTTGTTTTCCTTGGGCCTCCTCTCATCTCCATCCATCAGCGCCTATGCGGATTGTCCTTATTATATAAAATATTAATAATTTTGTCAAGCTTTTGTATGTGACTGGTGCATAGGCAATTTTATCAAGAACTGTTCTCGGCGCCATCCCCTTATATCAAAAAGCGGCTTTAGTGTTTTCTGGTTGGCATAAATACTGTGGATAGGGCTTGCGCTTTGCTTGGGTATTGCTATTTTATTTTATTTGTGATACACTTTTCTAAATTAACCAAGAACTGTAAGAGAAACGAAGTCGGGTTTAGTTCTGCAGTATCTATGTTTAATTTTATAAATTAATTCTTTTACATTGATACAATGGAAGGAACAATAGCTCGACTAACCGATAGAGGTTTCGGCTTCATTGCTCGTGAAGATGGAGAAAAAGACATTTTTTTCCACTCAACCGAGCTCAAAGATGTACAGTTCAGCGAACTTCGTGAAGGAGACAAGGTAAAATTTGATGTAGCAGAAGGTCCTAAAGGATTCAACGCTACAAATGTGAGCAGAGCATAACATTCAGCAAAAGCGCCCTCGTACGAGGGCGCTTTTGTATTTATTTAATCGGGCGCAGAAATCCTAATCGCGTAGGATGACCTTTTCGGCGATTTTTTTGTGATAAGATAAAAAAAGCCAAAAAAGATAAGAAATAGAGTTAATAGCGCCTTGAAAGATGATTTTGTCTATTAACTATGCTCTTCAACTTTCTCAGCATAAGTTTAACATATGAATCCTTCAAAAAATCGTGAAAATCTTTTCCAAACAAGAATCGAAAATCTCAATCTTAAAAAATTGAATCAGAGATTAACTATCGCAATTGTTGCTGATATTCATTTGCATGGGGAAAAATCAAAAAGGAGTTTGGCATTGGCTATCAAGGAGATTAACAAAAGAAGGGTTGACTTTGTCTTCTTGCTTGGAGATTATATCATGCGTCAGAAGGACGATTTCTCAAAACTAAAATTGCTCATCAAACTAAAATCAAAAAATGGTGTTTTTGCTGTATTGGGAAATCATGATTACGGAATGGCACTTCCTATTGGCACTCCCAATCTTGATTTGGCTGAGAGGATTACCAAAATACTTAGGTCTAACAAGGTGAAGGTTCTGGCAAACGATTCTTTCTTGATTGACATTGGGAATAGTAAATTGAATATTTCAGGAGTTGATGATTATTGGGCTAAGAGATTTGATTTGCGCAAGACCTTTTCTCAGGTTAATAAGTTATATCCTGTTTTGCTCTTATCGCATAACCCAGATATTGTTCTTGAACTAACAGAAAATCAACTAACAGACCTGATAATTTCAGGGCATACGCATGGTTATACTGTTCGTTTGCCAAAGATGGGCGCCATATGCGCTTGTTTTAATACTAAATTAGGGAGACGTTATGATAAGGGCTTCAAACGCTATGGCCACAGGTTAATTTACATTTCCTCTGGTTTATGTTGTAAGTGCTATAGATTCGGCGTATTGCCGAGAATTTTCAATCCTCCTGAAATAGTTTTCTTACAACTTAATTTTTAAATATAACTTTTGTATTAACTGCCGAGAACAGTTCTCGACAATTTGACTTTGTCAGTAATTCTTGTTATAACCAAATCAATCAGAAGACAGATAGTTCATTTAGAGAAAGGAGGTGAGAAAGGTGCCGATTGTTAATGTGATGGTCCCTATGTACTCTAGCAATGAAAAAGTTCAGAAGGCTCGGGAAGAAATCCAGAATGCGTTTTGGGAGGGATTTTCTATCCCGCAGAGCGACGTCACTGTAGAGTTTTCTATGTGTCTTTACCCTGAGCGCCTTGTTGTGAGAATCGAGACTCGCTCGGAGACCATGCGCGGAGAGCTTGACAGGATGGCGCAGATTGTTGGGCAGATCATCGAAGCCAAGTTTTACAAGCGGGTTGAATGCCTTGCTGTTTATCTGTCCAGGGGCAACACGGGGATCTACCTGACCTGATATTCGTTGCAGAAAGGGCAGAAAGGAGGTGAGAAAGAATGTCCAAGACGAACATAGCAGACACAGTAGGTAATGCTAAGATAGACCATTTCGCTTTGCTTGTTCAACCCGGCAAGATGGATATTGCCGTATCTTTCTTCGTTGACGAATTTGGCTGGGATGAATTGGCAGACAAGCGAACAGATGCTGCTTGGGGCAGGGTATGTTTTCTTGAGCCCTATATCCGCAGCACAGCGATACTCCAGCTTACAGAGCTGGCTGCAGATGAGCCATGGGGAATCTTGCCTGGTGTTCACCTTGGGTTGAAGGTCTACGATGCCAAGGTGGCAGCCCACGCAGTGAGAATGTGGGCTGCGCATCGCAGTGTAAGATGCCAGGTCGAAGAGCTCCAGGGTGGGAAGTGGTTTGTTACGCTTCCTTATATCTTTGCGGCAAAGATAGAGTTTGTCTCGGTTGGCGCTTGAGACAGACACGTCACAGAAAATGCCCTGAGGAATCTCAGGGCATTTTGTTTTGTTTCAATGTCTAAGACCGTGGATATCTAAAGCCCGTAGAAATCGGACTTCCCCAGATTTGTTTCTATAAATAAAAAGTTGTTTATAAAATTCTTAATTCGTTTTCTCGACATATTTTTGCGTAGAACTTTGCGCTGGGACGAGGTATCCTCTTAAGACCTTTATTATAATCTATTTCAATTAATCCGAATCTAGGCCTAATCTTTTTATTCCATTCAAAGTTGTCTATCAAAGACCAATGTAGATAGCCCCGAATATCAATGCCCTCTTCTATGGCTTTATGAATCCAGAATAAATGGTTCTTTATAAAATCTTTTCTCAAGATATCTCGAGCATCGGCTATACCGTTCTCGGTAATATAAATCGGTCTTTGATATTTTTTGAGCTTTTTGAGAACATGATAGATTCCCTTTGGGTAGATTTCCCAGCCCATATCAGAAACTATTTTATTTTCGTTTTGGTTAAACCAATTATTAAGAGAAGTTCTGTGAACATTGACTCTATTGTGGAAATAATAGTTTAAACCAATAAAATCCTGATGATTTCTAATCTGATTTAAAAAATATTCGTTCCAAAAGTAATTAGAAAAAAAAGTTAGAATTTGATTAATTAATTTGTTTTGATACGGCTCAAAATAGCAATTATTTTTAGCGATTCCTACTTGAACTATATTCTTAGACCTATGAAAGAGTTTATATGTCTTTCTATGCGCAGCAATTTGATTTCTAATAACCTTCAAAAATAGAATTGGATGCTTCTTTTGAATCTGCCATTTATCTTGAAGATAGCTGGTCATTGCAGCATAGATCAAGGGTTCGTTAATAGTTATCCAGAAATCAGCTAAGTCTTGATATTCGTTAGACATCCTTGTGGTAAAACACGAGAAATAGAAAACAACTTTTGGATTTGACCAGCCGCCTATCTCAACAAGCCATAATGGAGTAGTAAAATAATGCAGGGTTATCATTGTTTTAATCCCTCTGGACTTTAGGACCTCTAAAACCCGGCGGTAGTGCAGGATTTCTTTTTGATCAAATTCTCCTTTTCTGGGCTCAATTCTTGACCACTCAATTGAAAATCGGTGGACATTCTGATTTAATTCCTTGACCAAGTCAAAATCTTCTTGATATCTATGATAATGATCACAAGCAGCCCCTGCTGGGGAAATATTTGACCAGTCGCAATTTTCGATTCCTCCTTCTATTTGATATGCAGAAGTAGATGTGCCCCAAAGAAATCCTTTTGGGAATTTCAGAAATATTGCCATTGCTTTATGCTAACATATTTCATAGATTTGCATATTTGGTACTTTGACGGACCTCGAGTTCAGTTGATTCGTGGATATCTAAAAAAACCTATGGACATTGGATATCGAAAAGTTTGGAAATCAGAAATCGCCTTGATAGCGATTTTTTGTTTACACTGAGCATGCCGAAGTGGTATAATAAAAACTGGCCAATAATCAATAATTAATCATTAGTAATTTTTTATATGTCTTACTTAAATAATTTCATTAAATATTTTATAATCTTAAGTGTTGTTGGCTTTTGGGGCATAGGCGGAATTGCTTTTGCCCAAGAGGAGGCATTGCCTCAAGAACAGGAAACCATTATACAGAAAGCAGAGCAAGCCATTGCTCTTGATGAAGACATCGGCGCTGAAGAGTTGGGAGTAAGTGAGCCAAGGATCTTGCCAGACAGTCCGTTTTATTTTATGAAAACCTGGTGGCGGGGCGTACAATCATTTTTGACCTTTGACCCTATCAAGAAGATAGAGTTAAAACTGAAATTTGCGAATGAAAAATTGATTGAGGTAGAGAAAGTAATATTAAAACAAAATATCTCTCCGGAAAAGGTTACCATGGCATTGAATAACTATCAGAAAGGTGTCGAGCTTGTGAGAGATGAGATTCAAAAGCAAAATCTTGAGCAAAATCCTAAAATAGAGGAATTCTTGAATATCTTAACAGATAAAAATCTCAAACAGCAAAGATTGCTGGATAGGATAGAAAAGCAAGTACCCCTGAATTTATCTCAAGAAGTCAGGAATATTCAAGAAAAGAGCTTAGATGTTTTTGCCGACATCTCTCTGGAGGCGTCTTCTCCGGAAAAATTGGGAGAAAGAATGGAAGAAATGGTTAAAACCCAGCAGGGCAGTTCATTAAAGCATATTAAAAATCTTGAGGTTCTAATGGGAGTTGAAGAAAAAGTGCCAGAACAGGCCAAGGAAGCCATCAGGGCAGCTCAAGCCAATACATTGAAGCGATTAAGCGATGATTTGGATGCTATTCCGGATGAAGAAAAACCAATCCTCGAACAATATTTCGAGAATGTTGGCGGCAATGCGCTAAGGCATTTAGAGATTATCTCTGGTGTTGAATCTAATGAAATTTCTCCAGAGTTAAGAAGAGTTGTCGAGGAATCCCAAGAAAGAGTTATCGAAAGGGTTAAAAATAGATTGGAGGGGTTAACAGATGAGTCCGAGAGGGAAGCATATCTAAAACGTCTTGAAAATGGGAATATCGAAAGTCTCAGGGTCATAAAAAAACTGGAAGAGAACCTTTCTCCTGGAGTAGCAGGGGAGATCATCGGTATTAAGCAAAAAGCCCAGGAGAGATTCAGAGAGAATGTGGGAGAAATAAAAACGCCTGAGGAAGAGGAGAAATTTTTGAGACAAATGGAAGCTGTCCCTGGTACAGAAACAACCGAGATATTGGCAGAAATAGAAGACACCCTGTCAGCGCAAGGAAGAGAGATGTTGAAGAGCGCGAGGGGAAGAATATCCGCGGGAATAGAGAGCCGTGCGGAAGCGAAACCTGTTCTTAAAGAAACTGAGGAGTATTGTTCTGCAGTGGCAGGGGAGAGTATGGCTTTATCCGAAGCCAAGAAGATTGCTATTGATAGTGAATGCGGCGAGCAAGGAGCATTAAAGGATAAATACTTCTGCAACTCAAATACAGGTACATGGTGGATAGACCTTGATATTGAGAAGCAAGGATGCAGTCCTGCTTGCGTTATCAATGTGATTACGAAAAAGGCGTCAGTCAATTGGCGTTGTACAGGATTGTTGATGGAGCCATAATATTGCTTCTTAAAATCCAGGAAATCGAGCCCAGAAAACCGCCCCCTTTTCGGGCGGTTTTCTGGTATAATGAACAATGTTTGATTATTTTATTTTAGGCATACTTCAGGGCATATTTGAATGGCTTCCTGTTTCTAGCGAAGGGATAGTGGCTTTAGCCAGCCAATGCTTATCTATGAAGTTCCATCCGGTTGATATTGCTTTGTTCTTGCATCTAGGTACGCTTCTGTCTGTCCTTATTTATTTTAAAAATGACTGGAAAGAGGTCTTGCTTTTGAAGAATATGCCTTTGCTTCGCTTTTTAGTCATTGCTACCATAGTTTCTTTAATGCTTGGTTATCCTATTTATCGGGCTACAAGAAGCTTGGTTATGGGCAATGCTCTTTTATTTATTATGGGCTTGGGGTTGTTATTGACTTCTTGTTTTCAAAAATCAGGCAAAAAGATAAAAGTAAAACAAGATTATCTGGCTGTTATTGCTGGTTTTCTCCAAGGATTAGCTGTTATTCCTGGCCTGTCTCGTTCCGGCTCTACTATCTTTGGATTGTCGCTAAGCAAGGAGTCACCCCCAGAAATCCTCAAGATTTCTTATATGATGTCTGCGCCTGTGATTTTAGCTTCCAACGCTTATCTCCTATTAGAAAATCCGGACTTGTTATTAGATGCCTGGCCAGCCCTGATTTTTAGTTTCTTGGCTGGCTTGCTTAGCTTGCGTTTCCTTATGAAGTTTTCCGAAAAGATAAACTTTTCTAAATTTACTCTTATATTCGGTTTGCTTTGCTTATTAGGCGCAGCTCTTAATCTTTTGGTCTAAAATCCGTCAAACGAGAACGGTTCTCCTGCAGAGAGCTGTTCTCGACAGCAACAAGCAGGTGAAAGCTGGACTTCTGCAGATTTTTTGATTTTTGTTTGTATGTCTTGACAAGATATTATTATGGGTATATACTCATAACAGAGTAGATACTTGTAGATACTCATTAAGGAGTAAAGGTCCAAAAACATTAAGAAATTGTTAATTAGATTAGAAAATATGCCTAATTTTAATGGAACAGGCCCTATGGGATTTGGGCCGGGCACTGGCCGAGGAATGGGTCCTTGCGGTGGCGGAATGGGACAGGGGAGAGGTTACGGGAGAGGTTATGGCCGTGGATTTGGATGGGGAAGGCCCCGCTTAACCCGAAAAGAAGAGACAGAAATGCTGGGGGACGAAAGTGAGATACTTGAAGAAGAATTGAAGGCAATTAAAAAGCGCCTGGCTGAATTAAAGGGTAAAAAATAAGACAAAAAAGAAACCTCTCGTAGGAGAGGTTTCTTTTTTGTTGTATAATTCGTACAAGCTCAACAGGATTCGAGCTGTCATCAAGATTAGAAGCAAAAGATGTAAAATCATGGTAAGACCAAGACGTTGCAGAAGGATTAGATTTAATCCTGAAATAACCTATTATAAGCCTCGGGGAGTGCCGATGAGGGACCTGGAAGAGGTTCAATTGACGGTTGAAGAACTGGAGGCTTTAAGATTGAAGAATACTAAAGCCTTAAAACAAGAGGAGTGCGCAAAGTTAATGAAAACCTCACAGAGCACATTCCAAAGAATTCTGTCTTCTGCTTATCAAAAAATCTCTGAAGCGCTTATTAATGGCAAAGCAATAAAAATTATTAAGAATTGAGCTAATTTATCTATTAGATATGTCATTGTCTATTGGTATTGTGGGGTTGCCGAATGTCGGCAAGTCCACACTGTTCCAAGCAATCACAAAAAAACAGGTTGACTGTTCTAATTATCCATTTTGTACTATTGAGCCAAATGTTGGCATTGTTGCTGTGCCAGATGAGCGCGTGGACAGATTGGCTTTGTTGGAAAACTCGGCCAAGAAGATATATTCTACGATTAAATTTATTGATATTG
>CAZIIL010000013.1:0-14477 GCA_964539465.1 uncultured Candidatus Saccharibacteria bacterium | reverse complement strand
TCACGATTTGAGATATGCGCGCCACGACGGTAATCAGTGGGAGATAGAGACAGTGGATAGTGCAGGTGATGTTGGCTACTACACTTCTCTGGCTCTGGACGCTCAAGGGTACCCGCATATTAGCTATCAAGACCATAGCAATAACAATCTACGATATGCGCATCATGATGGCAATCAATGGCAGATAGAGATGGTAGATATGATAGGGGATGTTGGCGACTATGCCTCTCTGGCCTTGGATAGCCAAGGATGCCCGCATATTAGTTACCAGAATCATGGTAATGAAGACCTGCGGTATGCGTATAAAATCCTTGTAGATGGAGAGCATTTAGTATATCTGCCTCTAGTGTTGAGATAAAGGAGGAGAACATAGAACCTTAAAGACAAGTCCGAAAGACAGGTCTAAAACAGGACGAGTAGCGCTCGTCCTGTTTTCTTTGCATTTAAATAATTTAATACAGAAATCGCTTTTGAGGCGATTTTTTAGTAGAATAAGATTGTATGCAAAAAGAAAAAGTCATATATGTTTTATTTCGAGAAAACTATCTATCTATGCTTGAAAACAGTTCCGATACAAGGATGTTTTCTCATTTATTTGTTGAAATAGATAGTAAAAAACAGGACCTTCTTAAGGACGGTAATCTTTCCTGCGCTTATTTTGTTTCTTCGATACTAAAACTCTTCGGGCTGATTAAGGATGTTCATGCTACAGTAGATGGGACAATAAAAGATATGGAGGCGTCTGGCTGGGAGAGGATTAAAAATCCTAAAAAAGGCGCTGTCTTGGTTTGGGAAGAAAAAGATTTTAACGAGGAGAAGCATAAACATATTGGGTTTTTTCTTGGTAAAGATATGGCGATAAGCAATAGTAGCAGAAAGCGAAAGCCCATACTTCATCATTGGACCTATCAGGACAAGAGAAAAGTGGAAGCTATATTCTGGCATCGTAGATTAGACAAGGATTAAATATTATGGAATGCAAGAAAGAAGAAAACTTAAAAGAATGTCCCTGCACCTATCCTGATTGCCCAAGGAGAGGACTATGTTGTGAGTGCTTAAAGTATCATCTGGAAAGGAGAGAGATGCCGGCTTGTTTCTTTTCAAAAGAGGAGGAAAAGACATACGACCGCTCGATTGAAAATTTTGTTCGGATTCAACAAAAAAAGGCCGTCTAATGTTAATTGTTTTTAATCCGCGGACGGTTTTTTTTATTTGATTTAAGATGAAGATTTTGGTAGAATAAGACAAAGAGTATGGAACAAATTAATACTGAGAAAATACAATATGCCGCGCTAAAGGAGATTCAAGAAAGCAGGAGATTGGAGCAACTAAACGAGGCCTTCAAGAAATACTTGGGCAAAAAAGGTGTAGTTTCTTTAATTTTAAGAGGGCTGAAAGATATTCCAACATCCAAGAGGGCCGAGATGGGACAAAAAGCCAATAAACTCAAGATATTGCTTATAGAAGAGTTCAGGAAAAAGAAAGAAAATATTGTTGTTACCAATAATTTTGAAGATAAGGACGCTCAAAAAACAGAAGAGTGGGCGGATGTAACTATTCCGGGCGGGAAAACAGCAGTAGGCCATCTTCATCCACTGACTGCTGTCAAAAGAGAAATAATGATGATTTTTCAGGCAATGGGATTTGAAATAGTAGAAGGTCCAGAAGTTGAAACCGAATGGTATAACTTTGATGCCCTGAATATTCCCAAAGACCATCCGGCAAGAGATGTATGGGATACTTTTTGGCTGAAGCCAAAGACAAAAGGATTGTTGCTGCGTACTCATACCTCTCCGGTTCAAGCCCGATATATGGAAAAACATAGGCCTCCGTTAAGGATTATTGTTCCCGGCAAAGTATTTAGGCATGAAGCCACAGATGCTTCTCATGAGATGCAGTTTTACCATGTTGAAGGTTTGATGGTTGATAAAGATACATCGGTTTGTCACTTTAAAGCAGTGATTAAAGAGTTTTTTAAGAGATTTTTTCGCAGAGAAGTGAAGTTTCGATTCAGACCAGATTTTTTTCCCTTTACTGAACCGTCTTTTGAAATTGCTATGACCTGTTTGTCTTGTGGGGGCAAGGGGTGTTCTGTGTGTAAGAATAGCGGCTGGTTAGAAGTGGCAGGAGCAGGGATGGTTCATCCAAATGTTTTTAAGTCCTGCGGGCTAAATCCAAATGAATGGCAGGGCTGGGCTTTTGGATTCGGCTGGGATAGATTGGCGATGATGAGATACAAGATAGATGATATTCGTTTATTTAATTCAGGAGACATAAGATTTCTCCAACAATTTTAATAGGACCTATAGGACATATGAAACCTATAATATTATGATTTTCTCTTATAACTGGCTGCAGAACTATATAACAAAGAATCTGCCCAAACCCAAAGAGTTGGCAGAGCTCTTGTCAGAGCATTTTACTGAAGTCGAGGGCGTAGAAAAGATAGGCAATGATTTTGCTCTTGATATTAATGTAAAACCCAATAGAGCGGGCGACTGTTTTTCCCATTGGGGGATAGCGCGTGAGTGCGCAGCTATTACGGGTCTTAAAACAAAGATTCCTGTTTCAAAGTTGAAAGAAGAAAACAATATCAAGTCCAGTGATTTTATAAGGGTAGATGTAAAAGATAAGGATGCTTGTCCGCGATATATGGCCCGAGTTATGACTGGCATAAAGGTAAAACCATCACCTCAGTGGCTGAAACAGAGACTAAGAACCTGCGGACTGCAATCCATTAACAACGTTGTAGATATTGCCAATTATGTGATGTTGGGGACGGGTCAGCCCTTGCATGCTTTTGATATTGATAAGCTCGAATCTACGCGGCCTGGATATCCCAAAAAACTGATTGTTAGGTTTGCTAAAAAAGGCGAGAAAATCGCTACTTTAGATGAACAAAAGTTCGAGCTTGATGAGAATATATTAGTCATTGCTGACGAGAGGAACCCGGTGGCAATCGCCGGAATTAAGGGAGGGGAAGGGCCCGGGATTGATAAAGACACCGAAACAATAATTTTAGAATCAGCCAATTTTAAACCAGTAGCCATCCGCCATAGTTCCAAAAGATTGAAATTGAGAACCGATGCTTCAATAAGATTTGAGCATGGAATCAGTCCGTGGCTTGCAGAAAAAGCAATCAATAGGGCAGTTGCCTTGCTGCAGGAATTGGCTTCCGGCAAAATAGCCAAGGATGCTGTTGATATCTATGCAAAACCAGAGCAATCAAGAGTAGTTACATTGCGGCTAAACCACATAGAGAAATTGCTTGGCATAAAAGTACCGAAAGCCACGGTGTTGAGAATCTTAAGGTCTTTGGAATTTGAAATACTGCGGGAAGAAGAGAACGAGATGCGTATCAAGGTTCCTCATTCCAGATTAGATGTTTCTATTCCCCAAGACTTGATTGAAGAGGTCGGCAGAATATATGGCTATAAAAAGATTCCGGCTATCGTGCCCATGGCCTGCTTGATTCCTCCTAAAAGAAATTTAGAGATTTTCTGGGAGGAGTTTTCTAAGGATATCTTAAAGGAAAGTGGTTTTACTGAGACATATAATTACTCCTTTATTACAGAAGAAAGAGCAAAATTATTCCGTTATAGATTGTCTGGACTCCTGGAGATTCAAAACCCCTTGAGTATAGAACAGCAGTATCTATGTCCTACTCTCATGCCTAATCTATTAGAAAACATCAGGAAGAATTTTAGATTTTTTGACTATCTTAAGATGTTTGAACTCGGAAAGGTATTTTGTAGAACCCTTGGTTCTGAATCTAAAAATCCGAAGGATAATATAGTAGAAAAAAGGACGCTGAGCGGTTTTATTGCTCGAAAGGATAAGAACAAAGCCATAAGCGACTTCCGTGAATTAAAGGGTATTCTTGATACCTTGTCAGGGGGAATGGGTATCAGTCCATCGCATGGCTCTGGACAAGGTCTGTGGTATGACGCATATAAGCCGACGCCAGAGCAGAGCAATCTTTCCATATGGAATAATAAAAGGTGTGCGGAGATAAAAATAGATGGAGAGGAAATTGGATTTATAGGGGAGATTGCGCCAGATATTCTGTATTCTCTAAAAATTCGGGGAGCGGTAATATTTTTTGATATTGATTTTGAAAAGTTACAAGCCCTGGCTACAGAAGAACATGAATATCGGCCTATCTCGCCATATCCAGCAGCTGTTAGGGACTTATCTGTCTTGATTCCAAGAGAAACAAAGGTGGTAAAAGTGCTGAATATTATTAATAGGGCAGGCGGGGCATTGGTTAGGGATGTTGATTTATTTGATGTTTATAATGACGAGGGGCTGCCAGATGGCAAAAAAAGTATAGCTTTTCACATTGTCTATCAAGCAAAAGATAGAACATTGAAAGTGGGGAAAATAAACCAATTGCATCAAAAAATTATTGATGCCTTGGAGGAAAATTTAGGATGGGAGGTAAGAAAATAAATTGCTAAACTGCTAAATTGTCAAACTGTTAAAAATGAGCGAGCGATGACAATATAACAGTATAAGATGGCGAACGATAATAATACGACAATAAAATTCTATGGCTATCAAAAAAACTACAATTAAAGGAAAAATAGGCAAAAAAGAGGCGGGCGGCTATACGGCTAAAGACATCTTTGTTTTAAAAGGGCTTGAGCCGGTTCGCAAGAGGCCAGGGATGTATATTGGTTCAACTGGACCCGAGGGAGTAGAGCAACTTCTAAAAGAGGTAATAGGCAATGCCGTGGATGAAGCGGTTATGGATTTTTGTGACACGATTGAGGTTACAATACTTTCTAATTCCATGGCAACGGTAAGAGATAATGGTAGGGGTATCCCGGTCGATATTCATTCCCAAACAAAAAAATCCGCCCTGGAAACAGTAATGACTTCTTTACATTCAGGGGCTAAGTTTGGGGGCAAGGCATACGCTACTACCGGCGGGCTGCATGGCGTTGGTTTGGCTGCGGTGTGTGCTCTCTCGGAGAAGATTAGGGTTGAGGTTTGTCGCAGTAATAATCGTTATAGTCAGGAGTATTCTCGAGGTAAGACAACGACTAAACTCCAGACAATTGGTAAGTGCCGGGAAAGCGGAACGACTATTATTTTTGAGCCAGATCCTCAGATATTCAGGAAGATTGAATGGAAATCAAAAAAGATCCTGAAGTATTTACGCCAACAGGCATTTTTAACAAAAGGTGTAAAGATAATTTTTTGTGATAAAAGAGAGGGGCAATCAAAGACATATACTTTTTATTTTGAAAACGGCCTTTATTCTTACGTCAAGTATCTTACACGAGGCAGGACGCCGCGACATTTGAACATCTTTTATACTAAAGAGAAAAAAGAAGACATTGTAGTAGAGATTGCTTTGCGTTATACCAAAGAGTTTGAGTCATTTGAGGAAAGCTTTGCTAACAATGTTTTTACTCCAGAAGGAGGACATCATATTACGGGTTTTCGTATTGGTTTAACAAAAACCCTGAATAGCTATGGGCAACGGGAAAATCTTATTAAAAAAGAAGGAGAAGGATTGAGCGGCAAGGACACAAGAGAAGGGCTGACAGCGGTGGTTTCGGTCAAGATCAAAGAGCCGCAATTTGAGGGCCAAACCAAAAAAAAATTGGGCAATATAGAAGTTAGGTCGGTGGTGGCAGAAGTAATGTCTGAACACTTTACCGATTTTTTAGAGAGAAACCGGAGTGATGCAAGAGCAATGATAGAGAGTTGTTTATTAGCGCAAAAAGCCAGGGAGGCAGCTAAGAAGGCCAGGCAAACAATTTTTAAAAGAGGCATTTCTCGTTTTCTATCTTTGCCAGGACAGTTGGCGGATTGTTCCAGCCGTAGCCCGGAGAAGTCAGAATTGTATATTGTTGAGGGTCCAAGCGCTGGTGGCTCGGCAAAACAGGGTAGAGACCGAAGATTTCAAGCCATCTTACCCCAGCGCGGCAAGATATTAAATGTTGAAAAAGCAAGATTAGACAGGATTCTAACTTCAAAAGAAGTCAAATCGCTTATTATCGCCTTGGGCACTTCTATTGGCGAAGAATTTGATATCAGTCGTTTACGCTATCATAAGATTATTATTATGGCTGATGCTGATGTAGACGGCCTGCACATTAGAACACTGCTTTTAACTCTATTCTTTCGTTATTTCCGGCCGCTAATAGAACAAGGATATCTCTATGTTGCCCAGCCGCCCCTCTATCGAATCGGAGTCGGCAAAGTAGATCAGTATGCTTTTTCGGATGAAGAAAGAGATGCGATTATAGCAAAGATAAAAAAAGAAGGGACAAAGACGATAGCTATCCAGAGGTATAAGGGATTAGGGGAGATGAATCCAGAACAACTTTGGGAAACGACAATGAATCCAGAGAATAGAACCTTATTAAAGATTGTTATTGGCGATAACGGAGAAACAGATAGAACATTTGATATACTGATGGGTTCGGATGTTGCGCCTCGCAAGAAATTCATCCAGATTCACGCTAAAGGTGTTAAAAATTTAGATGTCTGATATCTATAAAAAAGATTGACTTAAGCCCTGCCGGGCAAAGGATTGACAGATAAGAGGGATATTTGTATTATAGGTAAAGGCCTATAGGGCTTTTTTAGGAATAATACCGGCAATAAGATGACAAAGAAAAAGGAGAAAACAGCCAATAAAGCTTCTATTCTGATAGAAAAGGTATTTGTGTTTCTAAAAGAAGTGTTCTTGCAGATTAAAAAGATTAGTTGGCCTAGTTTTGGGGAATCCCTAAGATATACTATGATAGTTCTTCTTATATCCATAATCACGGCTATCTTTTTAGGAGGAGTGGATTTTGGCATCACCACTCTTTTAAATAGATTTATATTAAGGTAATTATTAAATAAAAACAGCAAAGTTGACTTTCCTTAGGGGAATATGCCTAAACAGAAAGCTCCTAAAACTAAAAACTGGTATGTGATTCATACTTATTCTGGATACGAAGAAGCGGTAGCAAAGAATCTAAAACAAAGAATTGAATCGTTGGGAATGGAAGATAAGATCTTTAATGTCTTGGTGCCAAAGGAGAAGAAAATCAAGATTATTAAGGGCAAGAGAAAAACTATTGAGGAAAAGATTTATCCTGGCTATATCTTAGTTGAAATGATTGTCACTGATGATTCTTGGTATATAGTCAGGAATACGCCGAATGTAACTGGTTTTGTTGGAGCGGGGATAACACCGGTTCCTGTCCCAAACGCAGAGATTGAGACCCTGAAAAAGAGAATGGGAGTGAAGGAACCGGAGTACAAGATTGATTTTCTGCTCGGTGACCCGGTTAAGATTTCTGATGGTCCATTCAAGGACTTTGATGGTAAGATTTCAGAAATAGATGAAAAACGTGGCAAGGTAAAAGTCCTTGTTAATATGTTTGGTAGAGATACGCCAGTAGAGCTGGACTCGCTGCAGATTAAGAAGATATAGAGTGAGGCAGAGAATGGAAAGTCGAGAGTGGGAATTTATTAGATATCATAACCGTATTAATTATTGTTATTGTTAAAACATGAGTAAAGAAATTAAAGCTGTTGTTAGGTTGCAGATTCCAGCAGGGGAAGCAACCCCCGCGCCTCCTGTTGGCTCTATGCTAGCTCCACACGGCATAAATATGCAGGGCTTTTGCCAGGCATTTAATGAAAGAACCAAAGATAAAAAGGGTTGGACAATCCCAGTAGAGATTACTGTTTTCGAGGATAGAAGTTTTGAGTTTGTCGTGAAACAGCCGCCTACCGCTCAGTTTATTAAGAGGGCAGCTAATATTGAAAAGGCCTCGGGTAAGCCGCTTGAAAGAAAAGTAGGATCAATCAGTCGTGAACAGTTGAGAGAGATTGCCGAGAAAAAAATAGCCGATCTGAATACAGATAATATAGAAAAGGCAATGGACATTGTTGAGGGCACAGCTAAGGCAATGGGCGTAACGGTAGAAAGATGATTTTGTCTGACAAGGATATCTCAAAAAGAATTAAAAAGGGCGACCTGAGGGTTAAGCCCTTTAATTCGTCTTGCGTCCAGCCATCAAGCATTGATTTGCATTTGTCTTCAGATCTTAGGGTTTTCAGTAATTGGGAACTTGAGGTGCTTGATGTAAAGAAAGAAAATGACTTATCTCACATTGTAAGAATAAAAGAGAATGGTTTTATTGTCCACCCCGGTGAGTTTTTATTAGGAGCAACAGTAGAAAAGATAGGTTTGTCGAATGATATTGCCGCTAAATTGGAAGGAAGAAGTTCTTTGGGCCGCTTGGGCCTAATTATTCACGCGACCGCGGGCTACATTGACCCAGGATTTTCAGGATGGCTTACTTTTGAAATATCGAATATTTCCAGATTACCTATCAAAATTTATCCAGAGATGAGAATTGCTCAGGTTTGTTTCTTTAAGATGTCGACTTCTGTTCTGCGGTCATATGGTTCTAATGGCTTGAAGTCAAAATATCAAGGCCAAAAAGGACCGACTGCGTCAAGGATTTGGATGGACTTCAAATAGGATTATGGACAAACAAAGAATATCTTTATCAAAAAAATTAGAGACAAAGGCTGACTTGTACGACATATTGCCTGACAAGTTTGAGCTTTGGAATGGAAGGATTGAATTAAAGAAATCTAAAAAAGCAATTATTAAGAATTGGAGAAAATACCCTAGAAAAGATTTGGCAAATTGGCCTCCAAACCACGGTACCTATGAAATTCGTGATTCTTTCTGTCCTGCAGCATTTGTCTGCCCTAACCAAAACCAAGAACTTCAGGCAAAGGCAATCAATTGGGGAGCAGCGATATCTGGTCCATGCATTACTCCTGACCGGGGAGTAGAACTGCTTGTCGCTAATGTTGTTTCAAATCCGAATATTCGTTATCTAATCTTAGGAGGTAAGGACGGCGGACATCTATCAGGTGATGTCCTTTATTGTTTATGGAAATATGGCATTGACAAAAATCATAGGGTTTTGAAAACTCGCTGTCCGACTAATCCTTATTTACGTAATCTGCCGCTAAATTTAATTAAACGTTTTCGAGAGCAAATAACAGTTATTAATCTTCTTGATTGCCCAGACGAAATCGCCATCCGTTTAGTTATTCGCGCTTGTATGCAAGAACCAGAGCATCCTTTAGTTTTGACGGATAAAAAATTAAAGGTTTCTTTTTCTCTCTTTGATCGCGGGAGCGGAGGAAAGAAACCTTTGTCTTATAACCTTGGCTTGAATACGAAAAAGGGTATTTTTTTTGAGGGAGTTCATCGAGTCGGGACATCAATTCATAGCCCCAATGTTGCTATTGCCTGGGGTTTATTGCGTTCTCATATTTTGTCAGTGGGGAAAGTAGGAATATGTGAATCTAGCAGACGGATTAAAGATGTCGTGGGAACCCAAATTATCATTCATAATCCAGAAGGGGAATTAGTCCCAGAAGAGTGGAGGCCGCATGGATGGATGGAGACGGATAAACAGGTAGAAAAATGGCTTGATAGTTATGCTACGTGGGTTTATCTCTTTCCGTTTTCTGATGTGCGTTTTAATCAAGACAAGCAAGACATAGAGCCCTATATTTCAGAAAAAATGGATTATTCTTACGGAACTCGCTTGACGGCTTGGGGCGTTGAACGCGCGCCGCTAAGTGAACAAGAAGCAATTAAGACAGCTGTAGAAAAATTTCATCAGAAATTTATTCGTTTATCAAGATTACCCAATTTCAAAGAGGTTGTTGAGTTTTATACTGAATTGGGAAAAGTTCAAAAAACAAGTGTCAATTCCTTGTGGCGTTTGGCTCAAGCAGTTAAAATTTGTGTAGATAATGAAATCACAGCTGCCTATCGTAATTATATTGTTTTACAAGACCCCAGTGTTGATTTAAAACCAGACCTTCGTTTAGCTCATAATCCCTGTTTCTGTTTATACGAAGCGTATCCAAGAAAAATAAACAAAAAGTGGCAGCTTGACGTTAGTTTTTTTCTCAGAGCAAATGACTTTGTGGCTTTTCCAGCTAATGCTGCTGGCGGGATTAATCTTCAAAAATTTTTAGCATGGCATTCTAATATTAAATTGGGTATTTATCTCCATCATACCGGCTCTGCTCATATTCAGGATTACTTGTTGTGAACGCTAATGCAAATAAAAGCTAATCGCTTCGCGGTTGGCTTTTTAATTTTTTCCTGTTATTCTAAAAACAAGTAGTGGTTCTTACAAAATAGATAAAAAGGAGGATCAACAATGTCAGGATGGATTGAGATTGTCTGTGGCGGAATGTTCTCCGGCAAAACCGAGGAACTTATCCGTCGGGTGAGGCGTGCTCAATACGCACATCAAAAGGTGCAGGTTTTTAAGGCCGCGGCGGACAAGCGTTATGCGAAAGAGAATGTTGCTTCGCATAATAATGTCCAGATTGAGGCGAAGCCGGTTCAATCGGCAAGAGAGATTCTGAGATTGTTGGAATCAGACACAGAGGTTGTCGCTATCGATGAGGCGCAATTTTTTGGCCACGACATAGTGTCTGTCTGCGAAGAACTGGCTAGTTTCTATAAGTTGCGTGTCATTATTGCAGGATTAAATCTTGACGCGCTCGGTCGGCCATTCGGTTCAATGCCAGGATTGTTGGCGCGGGCAGACCATATTACTACGCTTAATGCCATCTGTGTTAAGTGTGGTGGGCTAGCATCGCGTACGCAGCTCCTGATTAATGACCAACCTGTACAGTGGCAAGAAGGGCCTCTCATTCTTGTTGGTGGAGAGAGTGAGGGCTACGAAGCTAGGTGTCGCTCTTGTCACGAGGTGCCTGATAAGCCCGAAAGGAAGTGATCTTTTTTTCTGTGAGGGGCTAACAACCCCTCAAAAAGCAGCATAAAAGCCAACTGTGAAACAGTTGGCTTTTCAATTTTTATATCTTATATGTTAATATCAGATAATGAAGAAAAATCCTTATCCAGGAAGATTTATCGTTTTTGAGGGGCTGGATGGTTCTGGAATAAGCACCCAGGCCTCTTTATTAGTCGATTCTATAAATAAAAAGACGCGAGAATTAAAGCTTGGTAAATCCTGCGCTCATCTTACAAAAGAGCCGACTAAGAGTCTAATAGGCGGATTAATTAATGCTCAATTATCTCATCATTGGCATTCTTCTAATGGTTGTCTTCAGTTATTATTCTCCGCAGATAGGTCTTTTCATTTAGAAAAAGAAATTATTCCCTTACTTCAGAAAGGAATAACAGTGGTTTGTGATAGGTATTGTTTTTCCACACTTGCTTTTGGGAAATTGGAAATTGATGATTTCGACTGGCTTTTAGGTCTTCAAAAAAGATTTTTATTTCCAGATATAAGCTTCTTTTTAAAAGTTTCTCCGGAGATATGCATCAGAAGAATTAAAGAAGCCAGATTTGGAACAACATTATTTGAAAAAAAAGAGAAGATGGAAAAAGCTTGGCAGAATTTCGAAGAAATAAGCCAAAGATTTGAAAATATTTATATTATAGACGGGGAGCGTTCTGCCCAGGAGATCTCCCGTGATATTAGAAAGATAGTGAATAAAAAATTAAACTTAATCTTATAACATAACCTATAACATCTTTTTAACGGCCGTTAAAAAGATGTTATTTGAAAAATATGAAACGCGAAAAAAGAATTAAAAGGATTGAGAATATTGCCAAGATGATTGACCATACTAATATTAAACCTGAGGCAACGCTGAAGGACATCAGGAAAACCTGCGAAGAAGCGAACTATTTTGGTTTTAGGGGGGTTTGCGTGAATCCTATCTGGGTAAAAACAGCTGCCGGCGAGATAAAAAGAGATATAAAACTTACGGCTCTGATTGACCCGCCGATGGGGCAGGGGCTTCATACAGAACGAATCAGGGCTTGCGAGACAGCAAAAAAACATGGCGCTAAGGAGTTAGACGTTGTTATGGATATTGTTGATTTGAAATATCAAAGATACGACAAACTTTTATGGGACTTGAAAGAGATTTGCAAGATTCTGCCAACCAAGGTGATTATTGGTTCCGGCTATCTGACTGACGAAGAGATTAAGAAGGCTTCTGAAATAGTTAAGAAGGCGAAAGCGATTTGCGTAAAAACATCAACATTTGGCGACCCACTAGATCATTTTGAATTATTAGAAAAGGCAAGACATCTAAAAATTATGAAAGAATCAGCTCCGGGATTGTTAATAAAGGCCGCTGGCAAGATAAGAATCTATGAAGACGCCAAGATGATGTTCGAGGCAGGGGCTGATATTATTGGGACCAGTTCAAGTGTTCAGATTGTAAAGCAAAGCACGGAGAAGCAAGGAGAATAGATTGAGATAGTTCGAATCCTGCTGGGTAAGCAGGCAAATTCTATGGCATTTCTTCCAACAATAGGGCTTGAGATACATGTAGAATTAGACACAAGGTCTAAGATGTTTTGTTCTTGCAAGAATAACCCAGACGAAAAGCGCCCTAATACTAATATATGTCAAATTTGTTTGGGTCACCCGGGCACGCTGCCTGTTATTAATAAGGAAGCAGTCAGAAGAGTGATAAAAGTTGGTTTGGCTTTGGGTTGTGAGATACCGCAACACTCTTCCTTTGACCGCAAGAATTATTTTTATCCTGACCTGCCTAAGGGCTATCAAATATCTCAGCATTTTGCTCCTCTGTGCAAGAATGGTTCTCTGGAAGTAGATGGCAGGGGCATTAGAATAGGGGATATCCACTTGGAAGAGGACACATGCAGGTTGAGCCATTCTAACGATGGCCGCTTTTCGTTGATTGATTGTAACAGAGCAGGTATTCCTTTGATGGAATTAGTTACTATGCCAGACCTAAAAAGCGCAAAAGAGGCGAGTAACTTTGCTCGAATACTCCATCTTCTCTTAGGGTATCTAGATGTATCAACGGCCGATATGGAGAAGGGTCAGATGAGAATAGAAGCCAATGTCTCTCTTTCAAAAGACAGGAATACATTGGGGACTAGGGTTGAATTGAAAAACATCAACTCTTTTAAGGCGCTTGAGAAAGCAATTAATTATGAAATAGAAAGGCAAGGGGAGATTTTAGAAAGGGGAGAGAAGGTTATTCAACAAACACGTGGTTGGGATGATAAAAAAGCAGAGACTGTTCTTCAAAGGATAAAAGAGACATCAAAGGATTATCGCTATTTCCCCGAGCCCGATCTTCCTTTGCTAAAGATCAAACAGGACTTCTTAGATAAAATTAGGGCTGAACTCCCTGAATTGCCTTGGCAGAAAAAGAAAAGATTAGCGCAAGAGTACCGCTTGGCAGATAATGATGTTGATATTTTGATTCAAGACAAGGAGCTGGGAGAATATTTTGAAAAGGTTGTTTCGGAATTGCCTCCTCGATTAGAGCCAGAGAAAATAAAAGAGATGACCAGATTGGCTTTTAATTATTTGACTACTGACTTGATGTTCTTAATAAACAATAGTTCAGACATCCCTATTACTCCAGAGAATTTTGCTGAATTGATGACAATGCTCTTTAGAAAAGAAGTATCAAGCAAGACAGGCAAAGATGTCCTGCGAGAAATGTTTAAAACAGGAGCCGACCCATCTCAATTAGTAGGAGAGAAGAAGCTAACCCAGATTACCAATCAGGCCGAGATAGCAATAATAGTGAAAAAGGTTATTGCTGAAAACCCGAAAGCGGTTTCCGACTTCAAGTCTGGGAAAGAAAATGCGCTTCAGTTTTTATTGGGCAAGGCGATGGTTGAATCCAGAGGGAAAACTGAACCAAGGGCTACCCAAGAAATTATTAAGAGATTGCTTTTAAGCCCCAAGGCATAGCATCAATAATCTTGACGTTGATTATTTCTCCAACTAAATGCTGGAGATTTTGTTTGCCTATTTTCCGTGGTTCTATTTTAAGAGTTTTATAATTCTTGGCTTTGCCGACCAGGAATTTGTTTTTTATAACCGAATGTATTAATACCTCAATGTTCTTTCCAATATATTTTTTATTGTTTTGCAAAGTAGTTTGTTTTAGGACATTAGTTAATTGTTCTCTTCTTGCTACTTTTTCTTTCAAGGGAACATCATCTTTCATACGCCAGGCGGTCGTATTGGGGCGCGGAGAGTATTCAGCAATATATGCCATATCTGGCTTAAGTTCCTGGAATGCCTTAACTGTATCTTCAAATTGCTGCTGTGTTTCTCCGGGGAAGCCGACAATCACGTCTGTTGAAAGGGAAACATCAGGAATTTCTTTCCTGATTTTTTCTACGAGTTCTCTATATTCCTGAATAGTATATGGTCTGTTCATTTTTTTAAGGACTTCATTGTTGCCGGATTGCAGGGGCAGACTAATATATCTGCCAATACTATCGCATTTAACTATTGTTTTAATAAGTTTATCAGAGAAGTCCTTAGGATGGGAAGATGTGAAGTTAAGCCATGTATTTCCCATAACATTGTTGACCATTCCCAATAAGGTCGGGAAATTAAGGTCCTCATAGCAGTAGGAATTAACATTTTGGC
>CAZIIL010000012.1:0-14769 GCA_964539465.1 uncultured Candidatus Saccharibacteria bacterium | reverse complement strand
AAAAGAATTCTCTTTAAAACAAGGAGCATCTTTTTGGTCCAGCCGGACGAGATGGAGGAGATGCTTTTAGAGAAATTTTTTAGAGTTGGCGCCATAGTTGTTAAAAGAAAACTTCCTGACCATTTAAATCTTCAGGTTGAAGAAAGGAATACTTTTGCTATTGTTTGCCAATCTTTAAATTGTTGGTTGATAGATGTTAATGGAGTGGTCTTTGAGGAGATTGTAAGTGAACAAGAAAAAGCCCAGGACAGATTTGTTATTAGTGTTCGAAAAGAACAAGAAATTAGTTTAGGCCAAGAGGTGATAAGGCCGGACTATCTATATTCAATCTCTCAGATTCAAGATAGATTTAAAGAAAGGCTGGGGCTGGAAATTAGAGAATTGCTGTTTTTTGATAGAAGATTAAATCTTAAAACAGGTCTGGGATTTGATATTTTTTTTGATCTTGAAGAATCATATCAAGATCAAATCTTTAATTTGGATGTGGTTCTGAAAGAAAAAATAAAACCAGAAGAATTAAGTAATCTGGATTATATTGACCTGAGGTTTGGGAACAAGATTTACTATAAATAAGCCCAAAAGCTAACTTGGACAACTGGTCATTTTTCTTGTTCTCATGAGAGTGTGCTGGATTTTATCTTTTTTAGGAAGCTGGTTTCTACCGATGAATTGATGGGCGATGAATACGCCCTTTTCCTTTTTTTAAAAAACTAATTTGAAAAACTAATCAATACGATAAATAAAGATAGAGTGCCCAATGGTTGTGATAAGTTCTTGTTCTTTAAGCCAAAAGTAATGGTCGGTTGATTGGTCAAAACCGTGAGCGGGCTTGCCCTGTCCGTTCATTAACAATGTGGCGGACACAGCCAAATAATTAGAGTCAATCATTTGTTCTTTATTGTTTGCGCTTTGCCACTGTAAAGCCTTGCTTTCTAAGTAGTAATTAATATCAGCTCCGCCAAAATAATCAATGTATATCCTGTCAACATTATTTTTATCTGTCCAATCTCTTAATCTTTTCAAATCCTGTCCCCAGTCCAAATTGGAATCTACCACGTAAAGATAACCATTGTCTGGGCCGCCAATTAATTCATTAAAATAAGCAATGAAATAGGGATAGACAGAGCATACTGATATTATCTGCCAAAGTATAAGGATGGTTAATAGTAGATATTTGGCTTTCAGGTGTGGCGGTCGCAGCCACTTGACAATGCTATTGCTTGCCAGAAGCATGATTAACGGGAGCACGGGAATTAAATGGCGGATCCCGAGATTAAGATTGCCTATAAGAGTGATAGATAAATAAAGAACACTGAAAACGATTAAACTGAATTCTGCCAGATGAGACCATACCCAGTCCTTAATCCTTTTCAAGCTCTCTTGCCAGAAGGGCTTTTTAATAGAATAGGTAGCAGTCAGAATAGCTATTATGGTCAGGAAATGGAATGCTAATGGCTCCTTAATAAGATAGACCACTGGGAAATATGTTCTCCAGCCGACGGCGGAAACCTCGCCCAAGAAATAGGTCGTATTGCCGCCGATTCCTCGCTGGAAAACCAAAAACAGTCCCAAGAGATATTGCGCAAAAGGCCTTAAAATCTTGTTTTTAGCCAGATTAGAGAGAAGAGTTGATAAAAATCCTATGGGATGGGAGCTTAGCAGAAATTTTGTGTCTTGAACTTGCTTCTCAACAGGGTAGCGGATGACATGGTAGTAATAAACTATCCAGACTGCAAGAAAGCCGATAGTAAAAATAATTAGTAAGATAAGGCAGTAGCGAAGCAGCAATTTTATTCTTCCAGTCTGAATTTGCCTAATTGCTAAGAATAGCCAGATAAGTGTTAAAAAACCAAAAAAAGGGACTAGAAAGATAGCGGTAAACTTCGTCAATTGGGCTAGGCCGAAACAAATTCCCGCTAAAAAAATATTTTTTTTGTTTGGTTGTTCTAAAACCTTCAGAAAGTAATAAGTAGCAATTAATACGCCTGCTGCGACTCCCATATCGGTTGTGACTAATCTTCCATGGGCCAGAAGAGTAGGGGAGAGTGAGCACAGGAATAAAGCGAGAAGACCTGTCTTTGCATTGAAAAATGTCTTTCCGAAAAGGAAGACATAAAATCCCAGTAGGATTGAGACAAAAATCATTGGTATCCTGCTCCAGAATATCATCTGGTCAGCAGGATTGCCTGATTTAAATAAAAAGTTATTACCAAAATTCCATTGCCCATTGATATCTTTCTGCCAGGCATCAATCCCTGACGGAAATTTCAGATTCTTGAAGAAAAGCAAGGGAAATGCCGCCATATCTTTGATAAGGGGCGGATGTTCTGGATTCAAGCGCATGTCTTGCTGTGTCAAATAGCTATACCCAGCGGGCAGGTGGGCTAATTCGTCCATGGTCAGGGAGTCATCACGGATACTAAAAAGGCAAATTAAAAAAACGAATATTAGAAAAGATGCGGCAATAATGTTGGCGAGACGATTAGACATATTTTGAGATTTCTAATTACTAATTTCTAATTCCTGTCTGTCGCCTGCCTGTCAGCAGGCAGGATAGGCAGGTCTAAATAAATCCCAAATTCCAATGGCCAACAATCATTTTAGAATCTGGCACCTACTCATTTTCCAGGCTAATTAATTAGGTTAATTGATTTTATAAAGCCAAATTTCGTTTTGCTTATCAATTCTGCCCTGAGGGAACATTTTTACTAAATCAACAATTATTTGGCTGTCGTATTTCATTAGGGCAACTATTCCTTGCTGGTCTTCGGTTAGATTAATCTTATCCAGCTCATTCGGATTAAGATAGATTGCCCTTGGCTTTTCAAACCCTGTTCTTTCAATAAAAATTGGTGTTTGGGCTGGGATGGGCAGACCATCTACTATTGCTCCCGATTGATTGACGATTACATATTTCAAGGTAGAATCTGGCAGCGAATTAAGATAATCACCGAGATAGACATAATCTTGAGAAAAAGCGCCCTGTGTTTCTTTGTTCCCCCCCCAGATTTCGAAATACCGAAAGTATTGAGCCAAGACAAATGTAATAAGCAAGATAAATAGATTTAAAATTATCAAACAATAGTAGAAGCGATCTTTTCTCTCCAGCTTTTTTGATAGTCTTTCTTTGATTTTCTGGAATAAGAGATTACTGCCCAAACCAGAGAATATGAAAGTCGGCGGAATGGCGCCAATGCATCTTAAGGAATGAGGGATGCCTTCATATGTCAGCACGCCCGGGAGGAGCATGATAAACCACCATGTTATTAAAAAACCATAAACAAGAAAAGATGAATGTTTTTTATCCTTTATTGAGAAAAAGAGTTCTTTACCAGAATACAACAATCCGATTAAAAACAATATCCCGACTGGCCAGAAAAGCGCTGGAGAACAGGAGATGTTATGGCGCCAATTAGGATCGCCGACTAGATTAAACATTCCTAAATGTCTTAACAAGCTTTCTCCAGCAGCCAGTAATGGTTTCCCTTGACCGAAGATAGAAATACTAGAAGCCCTTTCTAAGAAATCAGATGGGTTTTGAAGGAAATAGATACCGATGGGGAGAGCTACGAGAAAAGTAGAGAGCAGAAAATAGGAAGTCGAAAACAAAAATACCTTGTATTTATTTTCTCTTTTATACATCAAAAACAATCCCACAAAAATAGGGACAAGGATTAGAACAGCGAAGCGAAAAGAGATATAGGTATGAAATCCTAAGCCAAAGATAACACCAGCGCAGAGCAAGCTCTTTGTATCTTTTTTCGTAAAGCCGCGAAAGAGAAAATAAAATGAAAACGCCATAAGCAAGGGAACGAGGATTGCCCGGAAACCTATCCGAGAGAAATTTATATGCCAGAAAGAAGCAGCCAGAAATAAAGCCGAGAACAATGCAGGGTAACGAACAGAACCAGAAGCATGAATAGTATCTTCTAGCTCTTTTGATAAGAGATAGATGCCCAAGATGGTGAGCGTGCCCATGACAGCCGGGACAATCCTTAAACTCCACATAGAAACGCCGAAAATCCTAAAAGACAGGGCAATGAGATTGATAAAAAGCCCCTCCCTGCCATTATTTTCGCGATAAAACAGCTTCCCAGGATCTGTTATTGCTTGATTGGCATTAATGGCTTCGTCGGGATAGAGTCCTGGCGGGATAGAGTCGAGTTTCGCAAACCTGAAAAATCCAGCCAAAACTAAAATAATGATAATACAAAATAATTCTTTTTTATTCACATTAAATTTTGTCATAGTGTTTGCTATAGTTTATTATAATATTCTAACTTATTTTGAGCCACATAACAAAGCAACTTTTGCCAAATTCTTGACAAATTTCCGATGTTATGTATAATGTATATAGTGATGATGGGGTGGAAAGCTAGGTAAAGGCCGCCCCACGATCTCCTGCTCGCTAGGACGGGCAGATTACTGCGGCCGCGCATGGCTGCTATGTCGAGACTCCATCTGGCCGGCACAGGCAGATGGATGGTAAAATGGCCTTCCACGAGGCCGCACTCGAGCCAAGCCAGAAATGGTCTGGCAAAAATAAGGTCCTTCGGGACGAGGGGAAGATCTTGGGCGCCCCAGAACAAGCCCATTTACGATCCTCCTTACAGACGGAGGAAAGAATTCCAGCGTGGGCTGGAAATAAGTAAGCTTTTTCCATTCTGAGAGATGCGCCTCTTACAATGTGAGCCCCTCTTGCCTAATCTAAAAAAGGGGGGCGAGAAAATTAGGGGCGTCCTAGAGCCCCACATAGTACCTTATAAGTCCCCATTCTTTATGGGGACTTTTTTTGGTAGAAAATAATCCTTCCTGCGCAAAGGATTAGCAGTCCTTGACATAGATTGCTAATAGGCGTAAAATTAAGTTTATAGACCTCTTGCAAAACAATCCTTTCTACTGCAATTTAAGCCTTTTGGCTGCAAATTATTCAGGATTTTGTCGCTTTATTCCCGATAAAGCTCCTCATCCTTCATAATTTTCGCTCAAAATTCTTAAATTTCGTAACGAAAAATCATTTCGCAAGAGGTCTTATGGATATTATTAGCGTCAGACAGGAAGATATTTTAAAAAATATCATTGGCGAGTATATCGAATTTGCCCAGCCGGTTTCTTCGCAGTTGATTAGAAAAAAATACCATCTAAATATCTGCCCGGCTACAATCAGGATTGAAATGCAAAGATTGAGCGATATGGACTATCTTTATCAGCCCCATACTTCGGCTGGAAGAATTCCCACTGACAAGGGATACAGATTCATTGTAGACGATTTGCTTAAACAAAAGATTAGTGAAATTGATGTTCCTAAACTTAAGAAGATTGTAGCAGCCAGAGAGAAAGGTATTTTTAAATGGGTCTCGCAATTGACAAGACTTATAGCAGATGTTTCTTCCGCTTTTGCTCTTAGTTGTCTGCCTAACAGGGGGCTTTTTTTCAAGCAAGGTTGGGAGTGGATTTCGAAAGAACCTGAGTCAGGAAATAAAGATTTCTTCTTTAATTTCAGCGCGTTTTTGGAAAACGTTGAGGAAAATATTGACACCTTAGATATTGATTCAAACACAAAAATTTATATCGGCGCAGAATCTTCATATGAAACAGCAAAAGATTTTGCCATTATTATATCGGAGTGTCGCTTTACAAAAAAGGAGAAGGGCTTTATCTCAATATTGGGTCCTAAGCGGATGTTTTATGAAAGGAATATTAAATTAGTAAAATCATTAGCAAGAACATTAGAAGATATATGAAGAAAGAAAAGGATTCTCCTATTTCTTCAAATAAGCAAGGGATAGAGAAAGAAAAAAAAGAAGAGAGAGATACTGGTACGGGCGTAGAAGAACTCTCCATTGAAAAATTGAAAGAAGAATTAGAACAGTGTCAACAGTTAAAAGAAGAATATCTGTCTGGTTGGCAAAGAGCTAGAGCTGACCTTCTGAATTATAAAAAGGAAGAGACAGAAAGGATGGAGGGATTTTTGAAGAATGGGCTGGGCATGGTTATTTTAAAAATGCTTCCTATCTTAGATAGTTTTGATATGGCATCCTCTTTTATTGCTGGCGCCAAGAGCGGGAAGGAGAAGCAGGTCAAACAGGTTAGTCATGGCTTTTTAAAAATTAAAGTTCAACTTGAAGATTTGTTAAAAGAGCAAGGGTTAGAGGAAATCAAAGTTTTGGGCGAAAAGATGGATTTGGGTGTTTGCGAAGTAGCAGGAGAAGCCAAGAATAAAAATGTTGAGTCAGGAACGGTGATGGAAGTAATCAGAAAGGGATATAAATTTTATGATAGGATTATTAGGCCGGCCAAGGTTATAGTTAGTAGATAGATTAAAAACTAAATCCTTCTGGGTAAATATTATAAATTTTAATCGAGCAAGCCGAAATCCTAAAGAAACCCGGGTTCTGCTGGGCAAAGGAGAGGGCGAGCTAAAAGGGATGGTCATTATGAACTGGAGACCATTTTGGGATATGGAAGAATTTTTTAAGGACTGGCCTGGTAAAGCGGTCATAGGAATAAAAAGCCCTAAGATGGATATTTATGAAACCGATAAAGAGGTTATTGCTGAGGTTGAATTGCCAGGTGTAGATCCCGAAAAGATAGATATTAAGATAGAAGACAGTGTTTTAAAGATCGAAGCCAAGGTCGAAGAAAAAAAGGAAGAGAAAGGAAGAGGCTATTATCGCAAAGAGCTGAGCAGCGGCTATTGCAAAAGGGCTGTTTCTTTACCAATAGGGGTGAAAGAAGACAAAGCTAGGGCAGAGTATAAAGATGGGATCTTGAAGATTAGTGTCCCCAAAAAAGAAACAAGGAAGACAAAGGTTGGGAAAACAGTCAAGGTAGAAGTTAAATCAAAAAAGACCAAGAATAAATAAATTTAATCTCGAAACTTAATCCCTTAATTTGACTTGGGGGTTAAGGTTTGAATTTTGTTTTTATGTCCAGAATATTAGGTATTGATTTGGGAACAACTATATCCAAAATGGCTACCGTCAAAGATGGCGAGCCGAAATGTTTAGAAAACAGAGAAGGGCTCGTCTTGACCCCATCGGTTGTTGCTTTAAATAAAAACGGGGAGAGATTAGTTGGCGTCTTAGCTAAAAGACAGGCAGTTACTAATCCTGAGAATACTATCTATGCCGTTAAGAGATTCATTGGTCGAAGGTATTCTGAGCCCGAGGTGCAGAAAGAATTAAAGAGATTGCCCTATCAAACGAAGGAAAGAAAGGATGGCGGGATAGAGGTGAAGATGGGAGAGAAGTGGTATAGTCCTATAGAAATTTCTTCAATGATATTGCAAAAATTAAAACTAGACGCTGAAGAAAAATTAGGAGAAAAAATAGATTCAGCAGTCATTACCTGTCCTGCGAACTTTGACGACTCTCAAAGAAAAGCAACGAAGACGGCCGGAGAGGTAGCTGGTTTTAATGTTTTGAGGGTCATTAATGAACCAACGGCGGCTGCTTTAACCTATGGTTTTGGTAAGAAAGAGCCCAAAAAGGTTGTTGTCTATGATTTTGGCGGCGGGACATTTGATGTAACAGTTTTAAATGTAGCTCCAGATACGGTGGAGGTCTTAGCTACAGGCGGCGAGCCGCATTTAGGTGGTGAGGATTTTGACCAAATACTTGTTGATTGGCTGGCTAAAGAGTTTAAAAAAGATCAAGGGATTGATTTGTCAAAAGACCCCTTAGCCCTCCAGAGATTAAAGGAAGCAGCTGAAAAAGCCAAAATTGAACTTTCCAGCTCCCTAGAGACAAATATCAATCTTCCCTTTATCACTTCTGACTCGGCTGGACCAAAACATTTGGATTGTAAGATTAATAGGGCTCAATTTGAGAACAAGATACAAGATTTGGTTGAAAGGTCAATCAAGACAGTGGATAGGGCGTTAAAAGAAGCAAAACTGGAGAAAGGAGTAATAGATGAAATTATCTTAGTCGGGGGGACAACTCTTGCCCCTATCGTAAGGGAGGCGGTGAAGAAGTTTTTTGGCAAAGAGCCCAATAAATCCATTAGTCCGGAAGAGGTGGTGGCAACGGGGGCAGCTATCCAGGCAGAAATATTGAAAGCAAAAGAAGAAGGCAGAGCCCCGGAAGGAGATATCAAAAGCGTTTTGCTTTTGGATGTTCTACCTTTATCCTTGGGGATTGAGACATTAGGAGGCGTTAATACCATAATGATTGCTAAGAATACTACTGTTCCTACTTCCAAAAGCCAGGTCTTTTCAACGGCAGCTGATAACCAAGTATCAGTAGAAGTCCATGTGCTTCAGGGTGAAAGGACGATGGCTTCTGATGATAGGACTTTAGGGAGATTTATTTTAGATGGAATTCCGCCGTCTCCCAGAGGAATCCCGCAGGTAGAAATTAGTTTTGATGTTGATGCTAATGGGATTCTTACGGCGGTTGCTAAAGATAAAGCTACTGGACGAGAGCAGTCAATCAGGATTGAAGGGTCAATCGGTTTGTCCAAGGAAGACATAGAAGAGATGAAAAAAGATGCTGACGCGCACGTAGAGGAAGATCGAAAAAAGAAAGAATTGATTATGGTAAGAAATGCTGCTGATACTCTGCTTTACACTGCCGAGAAGACCGTTAAGGACGCGGGAGAAAAACTCTCAGAGGGCATTAAGAAAGATGTCAATGAAAAGATTGCAGAATTGAAAGAGCTAAAGGATGGTGATAATATTGAAGAAATTAAAAGCAAGACAGCGGCACTGTCGCAAGCGCTGCAAGAAGTTGGAGCGCAGATGTATAAGGCCGCCCAAGAGAGAGAAAAGAATGAACAGGGTAATAAACCGAATGAGCCGCCAGAAGCGGAAGAAGGAGAATATAAAGAAGAGTAATAGGTGTTCATAGTATATGAGTGATTACTACAAAGTGTTGGGAATATCTAAAAACGCTTCTCCCGAAGAAGTTAAGAAAGCATATTACAAACTAGCCCATAAATACCATCCTGATAAAAACGGCGGCGACGAGGGAAGGTTTAAAAAAATAAACGAAGCGTACCAGATTCTCTCAGATAAAGAGAAACGCGCCCAATATGATAGATTTGGCCGTGTTTTTGAAGGGGGCAACGGTTTTGGCGCTGGCCAGCGCGGATTTGGATTTGATTTCGGAGGGATTAATCAGGACTTTAACCTGTCCGATATATTCGAAGATCTTTTTGGTTCTTCCTTCAGAGAAAAAGACATTAGAAAAGGAGAAGACATCAGAATAGACATAGAACTCTCATTGGGAGATACCCTAAAGGCATTGAAGAAAAGGTTTGACCTTCAAAAGTTTATTGTCTGTTCTCGTTGCCAAGGCAGTGGGGCTGAGCCGGGCACAACAGTTAAGAAATGCTTCACCTGCGGGGGGACCGGCATGGTTCGGCAGATAAGACGGACCTTTTTAGGTTCAGTAACGCGCTCGACTGTTTGTCCGGAGTGCGGTGGGGAGGGGCAAAAACCAGAAAAACCCTGTAATGTTTGCAAGGGAGAAGGAAGAGTTTGGGGTGAAGAGAAGATTGATTTCTCTATCCCAGCTGGCGTGGATACGAGCCAGATACTTAAGATAAGAAATAAGGGTAATGCCGGGAAAAGAGGGGCCAAGGCAGGCGATCTATTTATCAGGATTCTAATAAAACCCCATTCCATTTTTGAGAGAAGGGGAGATGACCTTTTTGCCAGAAAGAAGATTTCTTTTACTCAATCTGTTCTAGGCGGCGAGGTTGATGTTCCCACATTAGATGGGAAAAAGATTCTATTAAAAATCCCTCCGGGAACTGAGCCGGGAAGGGTATTTAGGATTTCTGGTAAGGGCACGGTTCGTTTTCGCAGTCAAAGAAGAGGCAATCTTTATGTCGAGGTTCAGTTAGATATGCCTAAACGTTTGTCAAAAAAGCAGAAGGAACTTCTTTACAGTTTGAAAAAGCAAGGTTTATAATATAAAATCAGATGGAGTTTACGCTGATCCCAGCTGAGCTGGGTAAGGCGCCCATAGCTCAGTCGGTAGAGCAACAGCCTTTTAAGCTGATGGCCGCAGGTTCGAGTCCTGCTGGGCGCACTAAATAATATTGCCGAGAACAGTTCTCGGCAATATTATTTTCTATGCGTTATTCTGAAAGCTTCTTTCCCTGTCATTCTGAGGACGAAGTCCGAAGAATCCCATTGTCATATTATTGGTTATGCCGCGAGAGATTCTTCGCTTCGTTCAGAATGACAAAGAAGGAAGCACCCAGAATGACTATCAAAAGTGCTTAGAATTATTTTCTTAATTTGACAAATGAGAATAATTTTGTTATAATCTTAGACAAGGAGGGACTGTAATTGGACAGTTCCTTGACAATTTAGTAGTTTGCCGCAAGCCCATTTTTTTTGTTTCGGTTTTTCGTGGGAGCAAGGTTCGAATCCTTGCAGGTACCTGGAGGGGTTAATATCCCGACAGAAATTTTGCCTTGGCTAAGCCAACCTGGAAACCATAAAAAAGAACCGGAATCAAAATTTTGAGCAAGTGGTATGCGCATACCTAAAAGAGGAGGAACATATGACGCGCAAAGTTCTGTTCGTGATTCTCGTATTGACTTTCGCCGCGCTGAGCGCGGCACCGGTGATGGCTGGGGGGCCGGCAGAGTGGCCCCAGCTGGTTGACGTAGAGATCCAAGTCCAGCCCGTCAGGGCTGGCGAGGAGCTCCAGGTCATGGTGGCGGCGGGGAGCCTCACAGGGGGAGAAGGTCTTCTACCCCTGTATATTGACGGGTATAGAATGGTGAGCGAAGATCTTTGCCTAGGCTACCCGCTCACGGTTACCATGGCCGTGACTACCACAGCCGGCACATACGTCGGTAAGGTGGCAGTTGGCGAGACTCTCGAGGTCACCCGTACCGTGAAGAGTGGCGATTCCTGGGGTCTGTACGCGGCTGGGAGCTATGTTTCCTACGCTGACCAACAGGCTTTCATGGAGGCCAACGATGCCTGGGATACAGCACTTCGCATGGGCGAAACCGTCACCGTGACCTACATCCCGGCCACCATGCAGTTCAGCTACGAGGTCCTGCCCGCGGCGCCACTAAACGTTGAACCGAGCTCACCTGACGAGTTCAAAGCAGGGGAGCGGCCGTGCGTGTCAGGGTATGCTCTTGATAAATACGGCAATGAGGCCAGTGGCGCCTTGACCGTCACGATCGGCGCCGAGAGATTCGATCTGAACGCGGACCCGGACTTCAGGGTCTGCGCCAGCCAGGTTTATACGAAGGCTGGCGAGGTTCTAGTCTCGTTTAATGAGGCTGACACTGGTGCCCGTCTCTGGGAGGGGCAGATTAACATCGTGCCAGCTGCGCTATCCCATCTTTTCATTGAAGTTCTCGCCGAAGTGGAAGCGGGTGAGAGCTTTCGGGCGAATGTCAGTCGCCAGGATCGGTTCGGGAACTTCATCGATGAACCGGCATCAGCGGTCTGGTATCGCTTCGACTTGCCGGGCGAAACACCCGTGATTTTCTCCCAGAGTGGAATCCCGTTGTCAGACCCGTTCTACACAGAAGCCGTTTCAGCCACCCAGGCAGGGATGGTATATCTCGGTGTGTGTCTAGACGGGATTTGCGATAATGTCCAGGTGGAAACCGTACCCGCCGAGCTGGCCGGGATCGTTCCCAACTCGCCATGCGAGGTGAGAACGGATTCCGAGTTCCGAGTTTCTGGCGATGGCTATGACGAGTTTGGCAACCGGGTGGAGGGCGTGTATGCGCTCTTTGCCAGTGGTGCCGGATTGACTCTGGAACTCGCTGACGTCGAGCTTGGTCGGGAAGTCGTAATTTCGACAAGCTCTGTAACGGGAACGATCGAAGTAAGAATGACCGATGTCGCTGGCAACGCAACGAGCTTCGACGTGGAGGTTGTTGCTTCGTCCGTTGCGGGTAGTGCCGGCGCCGCCGGCGCGTGGCAGGCTCGCTGCGTGCAGCAAATCGCCACGAGCGGTTTGAACGCGGACGGTTCGTACACCGTCCAGAGCGGCGATTGTCTCAGTCGTATTGCTGCGGCGTTCGGCACCAGCGTTTCGGCGCTGGCGAGTGCCAACAACATCGCCAACCCCAGCTTGATCTACCCTGGGCAGGTTGTGGTAATGCCATAAGACCTGTCTCGGGCAGTTCTACTTGACCTCTGCGCACAGGTTAAGTGGATAAATGGCAGTGCGCATATACCATAGTTGGCTTACTATGGTATATTAGAAAAAGCCATTGTTCGAAATCCCGCGGCGGTCAGAAACTTGACTGCCGCTTACAGGACAACGCTCAACACAGGCGCAGATGCGTTGAGCTACAGGTAGTAACTGCGCAAACAGGGGACTGACCCTTTTTGGAAGCCGAAGACAGAGATGAGCCGGACTTGGGCCGGTGAACCTATCGCATCTGGTTTAGGTGGAAAAAAATGGGTTTGTCTCGCGCGAACATCGAGCGCGAAACGTGGAGCGTGAATCGCTAATCGCAAAAACGTGGAGCAAAAGCAAAACGTGGAGCGTGAAGCGTGGAACGCAATGTGTGAAACAAACCTCTTTTTCTTGTTAAATAAAAATCAGGCGCTGGCGACGCCTGACATCTAATCCTGCGTAGCCCAGCAGGCAAAGATGAATTATGGCCAAGATAACCTTGGCCGAACCGGTAAATCCGCTTTAAGCGGTAAGCCCCGAGGACCGTTGCAACGGTCTAACAAGGAATTATTTCTGTTATGAAAAACAATATGGCCAAGATAACCTTGGCCGAACCCTGCCTCACTGGCAGGAGGCCTGGACCGGCTTAAAGGTCCAACAGGAAGAGAGTGGCTCCTCTTCTACCGCAGAAAGAGGGGCTGTGTGAAACGCAGAGCGTGAAGCGTGAAACGCGAAACGTGGAGCGTGAAGTGCGAAGCGTGAAGTATGAAGCGTGAAGTGTGAAGCGTGAAGCGCAAGATGTAAGCGCAGGAGGCGTCCAGAAAGATCGGACGCCTCTTTTATTTTGGAAAAATTATAAAAAATGCGGTGTCGAGGACTGCGATGTCGAGGACTGCGATGTCGAGAACCGTCCTCGACACTTTATTTGTTTTTTGATAAAATTTTTGGTAAAATCTAAAAAGAAAAAGAAAATGAAAAAGTCCCTGAAGAAAAATTTAATATTTATATTTCTTGTTGCCGGGTTAATAATAGGAACCTTTTTTGGCGCCTTTCAAATAGGCAGGAATAGTGTTTTTTGCGAGGTTTGCCAGCCCCAGGAAATGAATTTTTCTCTTTTCTGGGAAGCGTATGAAAAAATAAAACAAAGATATGTAAATCCAGAGAAGATAGACGGACAGAAGATTCTTTATGGAGCAATATCAGGGATGTTAGAATCATTAGAAGACCCATATACTGTTTTTTTTAAACCGGATGATACTAAGAAGTTCTTAGAAGATATTTCTGGCAGTTTTGAGGGCGTAGGCATGGAGATAGGAATCAAAGACGAGGACTTACAGGTTATTGCTCCCCTTGAAGGCACTCCGGCCCAGGAAGCAGGGCTGATGCCAGGAGACAAGATTATAAAAGTTAATGATGAACTGACTCCGGACCTTACTCTTGATGAGGTTGTAAATATGATAAGGGGGCCGAAGGGCACAAGCGTTACTCTAACCATTTTTAGGCAAGGATGGGAAACAACAAAGGATGTGAGCATAGAGAGGGGAGTTATTGAAATTCCTTCTTTGCGATGGGAATTAATAGAAGATAATATTGCCTATATTAAACTCTATCAATTTTCTCAAAAAGCAGGTCTTGATTTTGCTAAAATAGCAATTGAGATATTGGCTTCTGATGCTGATAAAATAATCTTAGACATAAGGAATAATCCTGGCGGCTACCTCGAGGTTGCAAGAGATATTGCCTCTTTCTTTTTAGAGAGAGGGGACTTGGTAGTTATTGAGGATGCGGGTGAAGATAAGATTGAATACAAAGCCCAAGGTAATTCAGTATTTTTAAATTATCCGGTTGTTGTTCTAATTAATAAGGGGTCGGCTTCTGGTTCTGAGATATTAGCCGGGGCATTAAGAGATAATAGAGGCATTAAGCTTGTTGGCGAGGATTCTTTTGGCAAGGGTTCCGTGCAACAATTAGAAGGTTTAAGCGAAGGTTCTTCCTTGAAGATTACTACTGCAAAATGGCTGACTCCCAATGGGGAAACTATTTCAAAAGTCGGTTTGAAGCCGGATATAGAAATTGAATTAAATGAGGAAGATTATTTAGCTGGCAAGGATCCACAATTAAATAAAGCCATTGAAATTCTTAGAGTTGGGGAGTAGAATATAGAATATAGAAGATGGGACAATGTCAAAACTCAAAACTCAAAACCATATCTCAAAACCTTAAATCTTTTAACTTTTTATTTATTAGTTTTGAGATATGGAAATAGACGATGAAAATTATTCTTTTACAAGATATTGAAAATTTAGGTAGGCGTTACGAAGTAAAGAAAGTGGCTGATGGATATGCTCAGAATTTTTTGATTCCCAAGGGGATTGTCAAACCAGTCACCAAAAAAAGTTTAGTATGGTTGGAAAAACAAAAAGAGATGAACCAGGAAACTGCAGAAAAAGAGTTAACAGAGGTGCAGGATTTAGTAAGCAAGATAGATGGATTAGAAATAATGGTCTCTGCCAAGATAAACAAGGCAGGAAGATTGTTTGGTTCCATTACGGCTACGAAGATAATTCATCATTTAAAGGGAAAGGGGTTTAATATTAAGAAAAACCAGGTTGAACTTTTAGAGCCAATAAAGGATTTAGGAGAATGGCCGATT
>CAZIIL010000011.1:0-15081 GCA_964539465.1 uncultured Candidatus Saccharibacteria bacterium | reverse complement strand
TTTTTCTTATTGGAGAACCTGGAAGCGGACGCAAAACCATTATCCAGTTCCTGGCAAGAAAAATTTCATTTGGCCAAAGCTTACCATCTCTTAATTACAAAAGACTAGTAGAGTTAGATGTCCTTTCGCTGGCCGCCCAAGCAGAAACCCAAGAAAAAGCAAATACTCTTTTGGAAACTATTTTTCAGGAAGCATTAGCAGTAAAAAACATTATCTTGGTTATTGATGAATTACCTAATTTTGTGGGCGATAGACCAGAGTCCGGACTGCCAGATATATCAGGAATGCTTCTTAAGTACCTAAGATTCCCGCAACTGAGAATGATAGGCATTTGCGACTTTATGGGCTTCCATAACTATGTTGAAAAAAATCTTTCCCTCTCTTCTGTCTTTGGAAGGGTTAAGATAAAAGAGGTTTCGGAAAAGGAAACAATCCTCATTTTGGAAAATCTAGTTCCTTCCTATGAAAAAAAATACAAGAGATTTATTAGCTATCCAGCCATAAGGGATATTGTCAGATATTGCCAGAAATATCTTCCAGAATCCCCATTTCCTGAAAAAGCTATCGACCTTTTGGATGAAGTAATGCCTTATGTGGTAAGAGATACCAAAAGCAAATTAGTCTTGCCAGAACATATTGCCACAGTAGTTGGTGAAAAAACCGAGATACCAGTAGGCAAGCTTGAGGTCAAAGAAAAAGAGGTTTTATTGAACTTAGAGAAACTCATCCATCAAAGAATTGTCAATCAAACGGAAGCTGTCAGAGAAATCTCGACCGCAATGAGAAGAGCCAGAGCTGGTATTACTATTCGAAAGGGACCCATCGGCGCATTTTTATTTCTGGGGCCTACTGGAGTTGGAAAGACAGAAACATCAAAAGCCCTTACCGTAATCTATTTCGGCGATGAAAAGAGAATGATTAGATTGGATATGTCTGAATTCCAAAGCAAAACAGATGTTGCCCGACTAATCGGCGGCAGGGAATATGAAGGAATCTTGGTCAACAAGATAAAGGAAATACCATTTTCTTTACTCCTCTTAGACGAGATTGAAAAAGCCCACCCAGACATCCTTAATCTCTTCCTTCAGGTTATAGATGAAGGACATTTAACCGACGGCCTTGGCCGAAAAGTAAGTTTTAAAAATTCAATTATTATCGCCACCTCCAACGCCGGCTATAAAATTATTCTTCAAGCACTTGAAGATGGGTCTGATTGGTCTCAGGTAAAAAAGAAGCTTCTGGACGAACTGTTCGAGAAAGGAATCTTCAGGCCAGAGTTTATAAATAGATTTGATGCAGTTGTCGTGTTCAGCTCGCTCACGAAAGACAATCTATTAGATATAGCCCAATTAATGCTCAATAAACTCAAAAAGAACCTGGCTGAAAAATATATTGAAATAGAATTTACTCAGGAATTAAAAGAAAAGGTGGCAGAGCTAAGCTACAACCCAATTTTTGGCGCCAGAGAGATGAGAAGGGTGATTCAGGACAAAATAGAGAATGTCATAGCCAGAGATCTCCTTAATAATAAAATTAAGAGAGGGGATAAGATAATAATGGATGTGAACTTCAATATCATTAAGCAACGTAATTAGACCAACAATAAAACGCAAGCTCTATAAAATTAAGAAGGGAATCTTGACCTTTTGTATATTCAGTGTTATAGTTACCCAGCACTGAGTGTAAAAAATAGCACCTTATCAAAATCAGGAGGAAGTAAAATGAAGAAAGGATATCTGTTGGGACTGCTAGTAATAGCACTCGCGTCATATTTAAGCGCAGGACAGGCGCAAGCCCAAGGAAGGTCTGCCCTAGTAGCATCATCAACGTCTACGCCTACGCCGCCGCGTCCCATACTGACTGCACAAGGACCAACATCGACCTCAACACCGACTCCAACACCTACGCCCACACCTACACCCACGTCAATCCTCACACCAACTCCTGTATCAACATACTGGGATGTAAACATATCAAAGGCCACAACGCGATATTTTGTGCTGAAGGCGACCGGCTACTGCGGTTACCGCGGCTTCTCTGTGTGGGCTAGCCACGCCGATGACTGCAATACATGCAAATGGTGGGAACCCCATTCAGAGAAGGTCATTACTGAAACCCAGTTCAGCGAGATGGCTATCTACTGGGAAGATCTGAGTATCGGCACCCCCCGGGCGAGCGATTGTACCTGTATCTGGTGGGACTGCCACCCCGAGCCGGGGATAATCGTCTTCGGCGTCAGGTTTAGGGAGGCAGTAGGAGAGACATTCCTCCCCCTGATATTGAAGACGAAACAATCATCGACATATTAAGTCAAAACAAGGCAAACAAAGTTTGCTTTGTTTTTATTCTGGACAAAAAGATAAGACTCAAAAGTAAAGTGTCAAAAGCTTCTATTTTTAGGTACTTGTGGAAAAGTTGTGGAAAAGTGGGGTATTTGTGGTGTTGACAAGTGAATATAAAGTGGAATATATTAAATATGAAGTGGGGACATGTGGAAAACTATGGGGAAAACCACCCTTGACTGGGGAAAACTGCCCTTAATTGTAAAAAGCAAAATGTTTATCGGTGAATACATATATTCAATAGACGACAAGAAAAGGATGGCTATTCCTGCTAAATTCAGGAAGGATTTAGGAACAGGCGGAGTTATAACCAAGGGCATAGATGAATGCCTGGTATTATATCCAACAAAAGAGTGGGGCGAGATAGTTGAGAAACTGCAGAATCTACCAGCAGCCAAAGGTGAAGCCAGGGCTTTTGTCAGGATTATGCTCTCCGGCGCTATTGATGTTAAGTTCGACAAATTAGGAAGAATCTTGCTTCCTGATTATTTGAAAAAATATGCCCAACTTAAAAAGAATGTAACTGTTGTTGGATTAGGAAATAGAATAGAACTCTGGGATAAGAAGAATTGGGAAAATTATAGGACAAAAACCGAGACGCAACTTGGCAGCATGGCTGAAAAATTAGAGGAATTAGGGATATAAGGAATTTAGAAAACCTTTATTTCTGCGCTTGCTCGGGAAAGATAAAAACAAGTTTTTGCTTTCCCCTCGCTCGCTTGAAAATAAGGAATTAAAAAAAACCTTCGTTTCTGCGCTTGCTCGGGAAAGATAAAAACAAGTTTTTGCTTTCCCCTCGCTCGCTTGAAAATAAGGATAGCTCCTTCGAAAACAAAATGCATGTAGCTGTTCTCAAAAAAGAGGTTATAGGATATCTTAAACCGCAGGCCAATGAAAACTTTATAGATTGCACGATTGGAGAAGGAGGACATGGCTTAGATATCTTAGAAAGGATTGGACCTAAAGGAAAATTATTAGGGATAGATTGGGATCAAAAGAATATCAAGCGACTCAAGACCATAACAGAGAGATGGGAATACAAAGAGAATTTAACCCTTGTTTGCGATAGCTTTTCTAACTTAAAAAATATCGTCGAGGAGCAAAGATTCCAATCGGTCTCAGGAATCCTGTTGGACTTGGGGATGTCAACATGGCATATAAAACAAAGCGGTCGAGGATTTTCTTTCCGTAGCGATGAGCCACTTGATATGAGATATAATACTGAAAGCCAGGAATTAACAGCAGGAGAGATTATCAATACTTGGCCAGAAAAAAAGATTATTGAGATTCTTAGAGATTATGGAGAAGAAAAATTTTCTCAAAGAATCGCCAAGGAAATTATAAAAAGAAGAAGGAGGGGATGGATCAAAACCACTTCCCAATTAGTAACTATCATAAAAGAAGTTGTTCCTCAATGGTATCAGTATAAGCGGATTCATCCAGCCACCAAAACTTTCCAAGCCTTAAGGATTGCTGCCAACAACGAATTAAATAATCTAGATAGCGTTCTTCCTCAGGCATTCAGTATTCTGCAGGTTAATGGCCGATTAGTAGTAATATCTTTCCACTCCTTAGAAGATAGAATCGTCAAGAATTTCTTTAGAAACAAAAAGAGAGAGAAAGAAGTCAAAATCCTTACCCGCAAGCCAATCAGGCCTAGCGAGGAAGAAATACAAATAAATTATAATGCCCGCTCAGCCCGTTTAAGAGCAATAGAAAAAATAAAGCTATGAGAAGAAGACAAAAAAGAGCCAAGAATGGAATACTTACTTTCGCCCTTATAAGCATATCCTCTATCCTCTGCGTTTTTTTCTTGTCTCAATTCGATTCTTTTATTTCAGAAAGTTATGAAGTAGGAGCTTACGAGAAAAAAATCCAGGAGCTCTCTTCTGCCAATGAGAAATTAAGCGTAGACTCTTTAGAAACAAGCATGCTTGAAAGAATAGAAAAAATAGCCAAGGACTCTAATTTTGAAAAGCCGGAAAAGGTCCACTACATCAAAATCATAACTGGTGGAATGGCAACAACAAAAGTAGGCCCAACAGGATCCGAACTGGCATCAAGCTTAGAAGCAAAAGAATAGGTTAAGTTCAAGACGCGACGAGAAAATTATGCTGAATAGTACATTGACGAGGAGCAACAAAGAAATTGACCTATTCTTTTGCTTCCCTTATGGGCGGGTGAATTTTATCCAGCTTCTTTGTTGCTTAGCCGCTTATGTGCCTTTTAGGCACACTTCACGGCTAAGCGCCTTGAATCTAAATAAAATTCTTTCCGCTAAATTGATGCTAGCTCGAATCCTGTTGGGTAAGCCCGGCAAAAAATAGAAAAAATGCGCAATTGGAGATTTAATTTTATTCTATTTTTATTTTTCATAACTGCAGCGACAATTTTAAGTCGCTTGGTTTTTTTGCAGGTCAAGAAATATGAGTTTTATAAAGCCCTTAGTGAGGGCCAACAAAAAATCTTAGGAACAGAAACAGGTGAAAGAGGAGAGGTATTCTTTAAAAACGGCGAGCCATTAGCCATTAATAAGAGCGGGGAATATTTGTTTATCTGTCCTAAAGAGATTAAGGAGAAGGAGCAGACATCGATGCTCCTTTCTCAGGTTTTAAACTTAGATGAGAAATGGATACTTGAGAAGGCCAAAAAAAATAATCTCTTTGAAGCGCTCAAGCACAATCTATCAACAGAAGAACAAAGATTAATAAACGAACAAGACCTGACTGGTGTTTATACAGGAAACGAGGTTTTGAGATATTATCCCCAAAACGAATTAGCATCAAATATCATCGGGTTCTTGGGCGGAGATAAAAAAGGACAGTATGGGGTAGAAGGGTTTTACGATGAACTTTTGAGGGGCGAAGAGGTATTGACGGAAAAGGAAAAGGGGCCATTTGGTTTTTTTACATATAGCCCGAAAAAATCCGGAGGCAAAAATATATTTTTGACAATAGACCCATCTATTCAGTTTACAGCCCATAAATTGCTTTCCGAAAAACAAAAGACACTAGGTTTTACATCGGGACAAATATTGGTTCTGGAGCCGTTTAGCGGAGAGATTATTGCTTCAGCCCAGATTCCTCGCTTTAATCCTAATTTTTATTCGAGCATAGAAGACCAGGAGATTTTCCAAAATGCCATTTCCCAAAAAATCTTTGAGCCAGGTTCTGTTTTCAAGCCCCTTACAATGGCCGCCGCGCTAAATGAGGGCAGGATTACACCTCAAACCACCTACGTCGACCCAGGCGTAATTAAGATTGGCACCTATGAGATTTCTAACTATTCGCAAAGAAGCTATGGAGAACAAACAATGACTCAGGTGTTAGAAAAATCTATCAACACTGGTGCTGTCTTTGCGGAAAAACAGCTCGGCCATCAGGATTTTTTGGATTATGTCGGGAAATTTGGTTTCTTTGAGAAAACAGGAATCGATTTACAAGGAGAGGTTTTCTCTGAAAATTTAGAGTTCAAGAAAGGCTATGAAATTAATTTCGCCAATGCATCTTTTGGACAAGGAGTAGAGATTACGTCCATCCAATTAATTAGGGCCTTTGCCACAATTGCTAATGGGGGGAAATTAGTCACCCCGCATATCATAGAAAGAACCGAACCTTCTACTTCCCTTTCCTTCAAAGAAGACCAGCCGGTTATTTCTCAAAGCACTAGCGCCGAACTCACCGCCATGTTGATTTCGGTAGTAGAAAACGGCTTCGCTAAGAAAGCAGGGGTAGAGGGTTATTATGTCGCTGGGAAAACAGGCACTGCCCAGGTTTCCTGGCCAGCCCTGGGCATCCCCAGGAGGGGATATTCAGAAAAAACCATTCAAACATTTATTGGTTTTGCCCCCGCACTTAACCCTAAATTCCTGATTATGGTAAAACTTGATGACCCCGGAACAAAAACAGCTGAATACTCAGCTATGCCCATATTCCAAGAATTAGCTCAATATATTATAAACTATTGGGAAATACCACCGGATCACCAGGATTAACGTTCTCTATCGAGGTTCTGTATCGAGGTCTGGCCTCGTTACGTTGATTTAGGAGAAAAAATAGGTTAAGATGAGGGAGTTCTTAGGGGTGATGGTCTTCCCAGAAGCACAGGAGGTGGGTAATGGCTAGACAAAGAGAAAAGAAAAAAGTCCGGCTGAAAACCAATCCTCTTGTTTCAAGAATGGAAATAATTCTCGAGAAGATTCTCGATTCAAAACAAGAAGATGAAGACGTTCGAGAATTGGTTCCTGATGTCGATTTCCTCTTGAACTACCTTAGAGAAGTCATCGAATTCCGCCTGGTTCTCTTGGGAGATAAGGGATTAGAACCTATACTAGAGAAGATTGACATAAATGAGGCAGTCGGAGAAAGGTTGGGCTTCCAAGCAGGAATCCTACGGGCTGCGGCCCGGGTGATTGCAAAAGATACGCCTACAGTAGAAAGGGTGGCAAAATGGAAGAAAAAGCTTCAAGGACAATAAAGAAGAGGCCATCACCCTCTCTTTATGCCCCCATCGTCTAGCGGCCAAGGACAGGTGGTTCTCATCCACCAGACACCGGTTCGACTCCGGTTGGGGGCACAAGACCAGATATCCTCTGTAGGTTTCAAAGGCAAGGTCTTGAAATCAAAAGAAATTAGCGATAAGATTGACAGAATGACTGATTTTCTTAATATTCTAATTATATTTTTCGGTTTTATCGCCGGTTTTTTATTGAATTTCTTGCTTGCAAGAAAATCCAAGATTGATGAACAGCAGACAAAATCGATACAGGACCTAGAAAGGCGGCTTACTGATTTAATGAGTAATCAATTAAGAGAAATCAGAGGTACAGTAGATGGTAGCTCTAAAGCAATGCTAGATCAGGTCCGCTCATTCACACAAGAAACAACCGAGCTAAAGAAAGATTTAAAAGGCATCCAGGAAAAAGTAGGTGATATCTCTTCTTTCCAAGAAATCTTCCGTTCCCCGAAATTACGAGGACAATGGGGAGAAGCATCCTTAGAACACATATTGAGTCAGTATTATCCCAGTCAGCTGTATAAACTTCAATATCTTTTCTCCTCTGGTCAGCAGGTTGATGCTGTTTTGAACCTGCCAAATGGCAAGCTTCTGCCTATTGATGCTAAGTTTTCTTCAGAAAACTTTGAAAGAATGGTTCAATGTCCAGAAGAAGAAAAAAAGATTTTTCGCCAGAAATTTATCAACGACACAAAACAGAGAATAAAAGAGATTACATCAAAGTACATCTTGCCATCTGAAGGAACTCTGGATTTCGCTATTATGTATATTCCTGCTGAAGCCATCTATTATGAAATAATATTCAATTCGACTCAAGAAGATTTGGGCCAATACGCAAGAAAACAAAAAGTAATCTTTGCTTCGCCCAACACACTTTATCTCACGCTAAGAACAATCGAGCATTGGTTCCGCGATACCCAAATATCAAAAAGAACACAGGAAATCTTAAAAAGGTTGGAAAGAATCAGCCAGGATTCAAGAAATTTATCGGACAACTTTAGAAAATTAGGCCGGCATCTTAAAGACGCGAGTTCTGCCTATGACCGCTCAGAGAAACGACTTTCTTTATTTGACGAAAGGGTCCAAAAAATTATTGGAGAAGACGAAGAGCCGCAAAAACAACTTGGAGGCGAAATATAACACAATACTTAATACTAAATACTAATTATGTTAGCGGTAATCAAAACAGGAGGCAAGCAATATATAGTAAAACCTGACGACGAAATAGAAATTGAAAAGATTAAAGGCAAAAAACAGGGCGACAAGGTTGTTTTTGGAGAAGTATTGCTTTTGGAAAAGCGAAACAAAGTTCAATTAGGTAATCCATTCATTGAAAAAGCAACTGTAGTCGGAGAAATTATCGAAGAGGGAAAAAGTAAAAAAACCATCATCTTCAAATACAAGGCAAAGACAAGATATAAAGTAAAAAAGGGTCATCGTCAACCCTTTATGAAAGTAAAAATTAAAAAAATAGAAGATTAGTTATTTCCTGCCCTCAAAAGCAGAGGAAATGGTTTTTTTGTCTGCATACTCTAATTCTCCTCCTGTTGGCAATCCTCGCCCCAAGCGGGTGATTTTTTTATTCAAGTCCTTTAACTCTCGTTCTAAATAAAGGCTGGTTGTCTCGCCATCAACGGTTGGATTGAGAGCTAATATAATCTCTTTGAAGTCCGCTTTTAATCCAGATTTTAGCGGATTTTTAATTCTTTCTCGCAGATCTTTTAGTCTCAACCTATCCATGCTTTCTCTCTCGAGGGCAGAAAAACTTCCGCCCAAAATGAAATAGAGACCATTGTATAACTTTGTCTTTTCGATGGAGATTAAGTCTATTTCTTTTCCCACTACGCACAAGAGATTTCTATTGCGAGAATTATTAGAGCAAACCTCGCAAAGCCCGTCTTCGCTTTGTTTTTTACGGGAAGAAGGTTCAAAGAGTTTAAAACAAAAGCGACAAATCCTTAAAGAGTGCTTAATATCCAATATGGCTTTAGCCAATTCATCTACTTCTTCTGTTCTTGCCTTGGCCAAATAAAAAACAAAACGGGAAGCCACTCTTGGCCCAATTCCGGGGAGCTTAGAGAATAAATCTATTAATTTTTGTATCTTCTCTGCGTACATATCAATCCTCAGGCCTCTTTTCCAAATCGCGAAAACTGACTGTCCTTTCGTCAAAATATAACTCAACTTTACCAACGGGTCCATTTCGATGCTTTGCAACAATAATGTCGGCAAGATTCTTCTTGGGACTATCTTCCTTATATCTATCCTCTCGATAGATAAACAAAACCACGTCCGCATCCTGTTCGAGTGATCCGCTTTCGCGAAGGTCTGCTAATCGAGGAATGGGCGGGGCTCTTCTTTCCACTGCCCTTGAAAGTTGGGAAAGAGCCAAGACCGGTATATCCAACTCACGAGCCAATACTTTTAAGGAGCGGGAGACCTCTGTCACCTGCCTAACAATGCTATCAGCTGCATTCCTGGGTTCCATTAATTGAAGATAATCAATAATCAGAAGCCCCAAGCCCTCCCGCGCCTGCAATCTTCTTGCCATAGCCCTCATCTGAAGAATGTTGGTGGAGGCAGCATCATCAATAAAAATAGGCGCTTTGGACAGAGATCCTAAAGACCTTTGTATTCTGGTAAAATCATTTTCTTTTCCTTCTCCCGATACTCTGCCGGTTCTTAATCGCCAGAGATCAACTCCTGATTGAGAAGCAATTAACCTGTCAACAAGTTGGTCTTTTGACATCTCTAAACTAAAAATGCCCACCGGCATATCCTGATTAATAGCTACACTGCACGCAATATTTAAAGCCATAGAACTTTTACCCATAGCCGGCCTAGAAGCAAGTAGAATCAAATCTGATTTCTGAAGTCCAGCCAAGATATTGTCTAAACCACCAAATCCAGTTTTGAGACCACGCGGTACTCCTTTGGTTTTAGAGAGTTCATCAATTCTGTTAAAGGCCTCTTCTAATGTCGATTTCACCGGAACAAAATCCTGGGTTAAGTTCTGCTGAGCAATGCTAAAAACCCTTTTTTCTGCCTTGTCCAGCAAAATGTCAACATCTTCTTCTTCATTATAGCCCAATTGCCCTATCTCATAAGAGGCGTCTATGAGGTCTCTTAGTATCCGCTTTCTTTGAACAATCTTGGCATATTCCATTACATGCGCAGCCGTAGGAACAGAATTGACTAATTCAGCCAGATAGGCATTGCCGCCAACATTTTGAAGCAGATTCTTCTCTGCCAGCCGATTAGATATTGTTAGAATATCGATAGAGCCGCCTTTTGCAAAAAGCTCTACCATTGCTTTATATATATCCTGATGTGTCTTTTTGTAAAAATCCCTATCAATTAAAAAATCAGCTACCTTAAAAATAGCTGACTTATCCAGCATGAGCGAACCAAGCAGTGATACCTCTGCTTCAAGCGCCTGCGGCGGCCTTTTGCCTAGTATCTGAAAATCTTTAGCACTCTGATTTACCATAATACTGTCCTTAATATAGCAAAGGCCCCTCCTTGTTGCAAGTTATTCAAGTTAATGGCTTTATCCTCGCTCCGCTCTCGCCATCCTCAACCCTATATCCCATTTTCTCTATCTCCTTTCTTATCTCATCCGCCTGCTCAAACTTCTCCTGCTTGCGATATCTTTCTCTTGATTCAACCAATTTACTAATCTTCTTAGGGATTTTGATCTCTCTTATCCTGTCCAACCCCAAACCAAATACCCTATCAAAATCTAATAAAAGCCGATACTTTTCTCTTGCCAAAACATTATTATCTTTGATCATTTGCCACATTACGGCCAATGCCCGCGGCATATTGAGGTCATCATTAATGGCCTCTAAAAATCTTTCTTGAAATTGTTCTATATAACATTTTTTAGACGGCCGTCTAAAAAATCTTATAGATTGTCTTATCTCTCTTGTGCTCTGGTAAAGATTTTCTAATGAATTTTCCGCTCCTTTCAGTGCCTCCCAGCTAAAATTCAGATTAGTCCGATAATGGGTATTTAAGCAAAGATAACGGTAGGACAGGGGATTAAAACCCTTGCCAATTATATCCTGCAGGATATAGAAATTACCCTTTGATTTGCTCATCTTTTGGCTATCGACCAGATTATGCCGAACATGAATCCAGTATCGGACAAATTGTTTATTCGTAGCTGCTTCGGCTTGGGCAATCTCATTCTCGTGGTGTGGGAAAACATTGTCCTCCCCTCCGGTATGGACATCAATGGTTGCTCCTAAATATTTCATTGACATAGCCGCGCATTCAATATGCCAGCCGGGATAACCAACACCCCAAGGCGAATCCCATCGCATTAAATGCTCTGGGTCTTTTATCCAAAGCGCAAAATCAAACGGATTTTTCTTTCCGGGAACCGGTTCTAATCTGGTACCTGCCTCTAATTCATCTAATTTCTTCCCTGATAGTTTGCCGTAATCTTTAAATTTTGAGATGTTATAGACAAAATACTTTTCTCCAGCCCAATAAGCATAACCATTCTGTTCAATCTTCTTAATCAACTCGATCATATCAGCAATATGTTCAGTCGCCTTGCAAACAATATGAGGCTCAAGAATGTTCAACTTTTTCCTATCTTTGAAAAAGGCATCGCCATAAAACTTGGCAATCTGCTCTGGCGTTTTCTTTTCTTTTTTCGCAGCCATCAATATCTTATCTTCGCCTGTATCAGCTGCCAGGTCTTCTTCCGTTAGATGGCCAACATCCGTGATATTCATTACCTGTTTCACCTTATAGCCGTTATACTCTAAAACACGTCGGAGAATGTCGGAAATAACATAGCGCCACATATTACCAATATGAGCGTAGAAATAAACAGTAGGCCCGCAATCATAAATCCCAACCTTTGGGGGATGAAGTGGTTGAAAAACCTCTTTCTCTCGCAACATTGTATTGTATAGTTCCAATTCAGCCATATGCTTCATTTTATCATAAATATTTGTTATCCTTAATAGATAAATAATAAATAAAGCCCAGCATAAATTAATAAATAAGATATAAGAATATGAATAAAAAAGATATTTTATCAGCCCTGATTATTGGGATAATCTGTTCATTCATTTTTCTTTTCATACTAAGATCTTTGGAATTGCCGGAAATTGTTATCAAGATGGCAAGATTCTTGCCCATTATTCTACCCGCCCTGTCTGTTTTGGGAATCTGCCTTTCTTCTCTTGCTCGAGAAAAATGGCCTATGCTTTTCCAGATGGCAAAGTCGTTCTTAGTTGGCATTCTGAATACATTTATTGATTTGGGAGTGCTCAATCTATTAATGTGCCTGTTTTCTATTGCGGCTGGCTGGGGATATGTAATTTTTAAAGGAATATCGTTCAGCGTCTCTATTATCAACTCCTATTTTTGGAACAAGTTCTGGACATTTGAGGGCTCAGGCGAATCAAAATCCAAGGCCAGTGAGTTCGGTAAATTCTATTTAGTCGCCATCGGAGGTCTTCTCATCCATCTTGTTGTTGCTCCTTTTGTGGTTAATATTATTGGGCCACAGTTTGGACTCAACCCTAAGTTCTGGGCAAATATCGGGGCTATTGCAGCTGCCTTTGTTGGTTTTTTCTGGAACTTTTTTGGCTTTAAACTCCTTGTTTTCAAAAAGTAGCATTACCGCACAACATCAGTATACAAATTAATCAATGTTTCGAATAAATAAGAATTAGTATCCCATGGCAAATCTAGTACTCTACCGCAAATATCGGCCTAAAACCTTTTCCGAGTTTATCGGGCAGGAACATATTGTGAGAACCGTCACCAATGCTATTACTAATGATATGGTTGCCCATGCCTATTTGTTTGCCGGCCCGCGCGGAACCGGGAAAACCACCCTCGCGCGGCTCTTAGCCAAGGCAGTCAATTGTGAAAATCTGAAGGGCTTTGAGCCCTGCAATAAATGCGCCTCCTGCCTGGAAATCAATCACGGCAGAGCAATGGACTTGGTCGAGATTGATGCCGCATCCCAGACCGGAGTTGATAATATCAGGGACCTGAAAGAAGGAATACGTTTTGTGCCTTCAAAACTGAAATACAAGGTATTTATTATCGACGAGTGCCACCAGTTGAGTAAGGGCGCGTCCAACGCCTTATTAAAAACATTAGAAGAGCCGCCTTCTCATGCCATATTCATCTTAGCCACCACAGAAGTCCATAAAATGCTTGCGACTATTCTTTCCCGCTGCCAAAGATTTGATTTTAGAAAATTAAGGGTACCAGAGATTATCAAGAAACTGGAAAGGGATATGAAGGAAGAGGGGATGGGCATTGAGAAACCAGCACTTCAGCTTATTGCGCAAAATGCTCGTGGCTCTATAAGAGATGCTGAGAGCTTGCTTGACCAGGTTTTAAGTTTTTCAAACCAGACAGGCGGTGAAATAATAAAAGCCAGTGATGCAAAAGACATCTTGGGCTTAGTGGAAATTAGTTTAATCAAGCAATTCACTGATTTTTTAATCCAGAAAGAGCAAAAACAAGCCATCAAATTCTTGAATGAAACCTTAGAGCAGGGATTAGATATTCAGGTATTTATTAAGGCGCTTATCAGTTATTTAAGGCAGGGATTACTTCTAAAGGTAGGAACTAAAAAAGAATTTGCCGCGCCAGAACTCACTGACGATGAAGTGGAAAAATTGATATCGCAATTCAAAGACATAAAACAGGAAAATATATTAGAGATTATAGAAGATTTTTTAGAAGCAGCCAGCCAAATCCGATATTCATCCATACCTCAATTGCCAATTGAATTAGCTACAATCAAGGCTTGCGAAATCCTCTAATCTATGTAATTCTTACGTATTCCGACGCATTCCGGGGTCGTCTAATGGTAGGACAAGTCCCTTTGAAGGACTCGATCTTGGTTCGAATCCAGGCCCCGGAGCCCGAATAGTCGGACACGAACTTTTTCTGTTGAGGGGGGAACGAACCCACCTCGTTCTTATCAGAAAAATTTACCCTGCCTTGCGATAGCAAGGCAGGGCTTTGTTTGTCTTGAGAATTTTCTAAATTTTCCGAATAAAACAGGGTGATTTTGATGTTTTCTTTGGAGTAAATAATCTCTTTGATAAACTTTTTAACTAAGAGATTTCTTTCAATTATGCTATTCGCATAATATTATTTTGGGACTAATCAATACTTTTTCCATTAGCCCTTGCTAGACGCCATCATCAATTTTTATGAATTTTGCATTGATATGTTTTATGAGATCATCCTGCTTTAATTTTGTATCTGCACCAAAAAGCGAATTTCTCAAAGCGGAATATATAATAGGTTTTACTTCGTTTGGTATAACTTTACCCTCTAGGGATTTTTTTAGTGATTTATAAACATCATCGGGTGCGTAGAGGGCCAATAATCCAAAGAGTTTGTTCATCTTATGGGATAATTCATCGCCTTCAGTTTTAAATATATCTTCTAGGGATTCTGAGAGTTCTTCAAAAAGTTTGCGACGCCTATCCTGCAGGCTAAGTGCATGTTCATATTTTAAATCAAGTTCTCTTTTGTACGACTCAAGCTCTTTGGATAGTTTGCTTTTATGATTTTCTAGTTCTTTCTCTAAGAGTCTTTTGGTGCTTTGTTTCAAAAGCCAAACTGACCCATAAAATATAAGTATTAATATCCCCGTCCCTGATAAAAATATAGGAATTATTTGTTCCATAATAAGGAAGTTTTATTTTATTAAATCATCAAGTGAAACGCCTAAGGCCTTGGCAAGTTTGACCAAAGTCTGAAGTTTTGGGTTTTTTATTCTGCTCTGCTCAATTTTAATAAGAGTCTGATAAGAAATACCAGCTTCTCTTGCCAGTTTTTCTTGAGACCAGCCTTTTTTATTTCTAAGTTTCTTGATATTCTTTAAATTACTGCTTGACATAGTATTCGGATACTATATACTTAACTAAGTGGTGTATAAAACTATATACTTTAATAAAGAATATCAAAAATATGGCAAAAACACAAATCAAACAATGTGCTGTTTATACAAGGGTCTCAACAGACATGCAGGCAGAAAAAGAGTTTTCTTCTTGTGAATCTCAAGAGCAGAAAATCAGGTCTTTTGTAAAAAGCCAGAATAACTGGCAGGTCGCCCAAGTTTATTCTGACGCAGGTTATACCGGAGGCAACACTAACCGCCCTGCCCTGCAAGAATTGCTTGAAGACATAAAGCAAAGGAAAATTGACATTATTTTGTCTTACA
>CAZIIL010000010.1:0-15115 GCA_964539465.1 uncultured Candidatus Saccharibacteria bacterium | reverse complement strand
AGCGGAGAGATAACAATTCCTAAATCAGAAACCGAAAGAATATCTAAAATTGATAATGTCTCTGTCTATAAAGAAGAGATTGGAAAGACATTAATATCTTCTTTGAGCGTATTGATGCAGATTATTTTAGGAGGAGCAATCAATCTAAATGCTTCTGATATCCATATTGAGCCACAAGAAGAAAAAACAAAGTTCAGAATCAGAATTGATGGAATGCTCCAAGATGTTCTCTTTATTGACACTAAATTATACAGACGTTTATTATCTCGGATAAAACTTCTATCAGGGATAAAGTTAAATATAGAAGACCGACCACAAGACGGTCGGTTTTCTATTGTTCTTGTTTCTGGGAAGAGCGAACTCGACTCGCCGGTCAAGGACTTAAAAATAGAAGTAAGAGTTTCAGCCCTGCCAGCAGAATATGGCGAGACTATTGTTTTAAGAATCCTAAATCCAGAAGCCCTGATAATATTGGAATCATTGGGCCTTAGGAAAGACCTTTTCAAGATTGTAGAAAAAGAGCTCAGAAAACCAAACGGGATGATTGTTACCACTGGACCAACTGGTTCTGGTAAGACAACAACCCTTTACGCATTTTGTAAAAAGATAAAAAAACCAGAACTAAAAATTATTACCATTGAGGATCCCATAGAATATCATATACAAGGAATCTCCCAAACCCAGGTTGATCCTAAAAAAGGATATGATTTTGCTTCCGGCCTAAAATCAATAATGAGGCAAGACCCTGACGTAATCCTTGTTGGGGAAATGAGAGATGCTGAAACAGTAAACACCGCTCTTCAGGCAGCCCTTACAGGACATTTGGTCCTTACCACTCTTCATACAAATGATGCGGCTGGCGTAGTAGCCCGTCTAATTTCTTTAGGAGCTGAAAGAGCTAATATCGGCCCAGCCGTTAATATGGTTATTGCCCAAAGATTGATAAGAACTCAAGAAGATTAAAAAGGAATTGGGGTCTTTAAGCATAGATATCCCCAAGATTGGCAAGGACATTCAAGTAGTAAGGCCTGTTGGCTGTGAGCATTGTAACTCTACTGGATATCAGGGAAGAATAGGCGTTTTTGAGATATTTTTAGTTGATGAGGAAATGGAAAAATTTATCTTTAAAAATCCCTCTATCGCTCAGGTCAAGGAGTTAGCAGTCAAGAAAGGAATGACAACAATGAAGCAGGATGGCTTTATCAAAGCATTACAAGGACTCACTACTATTGAAGAAGTGGAAAGGGTAGCAGGCGAATAGATAAGATAAGGAATTAAAAAAACCTTCGTTTCTGCGCTCGCTCGCAAATGATAATGAATAAATTCATTTCATTTGTCTCACTCGCTTGAAAATAAGAACCTTTCGTCGCTTCGCTCCTCAAGAACCTTGATTCGCTAAGGTATGAATATATAATCTTGAAATAAGAACCTCGCCTTCGGCGAGAACCTTCGTTTCTGCGCTCGCTCGCAAATCGAAACAAATGAATTTGTTCAATTTGTCTCACTCGCTTGAAATAAGAACCTCGCCTTCGGCGAGAACCTTCGTTTCTGCGCTCGCTCGGGAAAGACAAAAGCAAGCTTTTGCTTTCCACTCGCTCGCTTGAAAATTAAGAAACTAAAAACCCCAAGGCTGGGGGAAAATAAAGTATTAGGTGTGTCCCTAAACCCGGCTTTTCTTCGAGGAATAGATTCGTCTCTTTCTGACGAAAGAAACCAATCTACCCTTCTGCAAGAAAGTCCTTCCCCCCACCTCGGGGTTCTTATTAATATTATACAAGTTTATGATGGAAAAGTCAAGAGATGAAAACAGGAAAGGACTCGTTTCTCCAATAATTGAAAGCAGAGGAGATGAAAAACTGGACACTACTCTTAGACCCAAGAAATGGGACAATTTTATTGGACAAGAGAAAATAAAAAAGAGTTTAAGGATTATTATCCAGGCAACCAAACAAAGAGATGAATCCTGCTCAGAGCATCTTCTTTTCTACGGCAATTCAGGATTGGGCAAAACCACCCTCTCTTATCTGGTAGCCAAAGAGATGAATGCCAGTATTAGAATAACCTCTGGAGCAAGTATTGAGAGGATAGGAGACCTGGCTGCTATTTTAACCAATCTATCAGAAGGCGATGTCCTATTTCTTGATGAATGTCATCGCATCAAAAAAAACGTAGAGGAATTTCTGTATTCAGCGATGGAGGATTATAGGCTGAATATTACCATGGGCAAGGGCGCAATGGCAAAAATAATAGAACTCCCTTTGCCAAGATTCACTCTTATCGGAGCAACAACTAAGGCTGCTTCTCTTTCTTCCCCTTTTCGAAATAGATTCGGAGCCACCTTTCAATTGGGTTTTTACAGGCCGGAAGATATAGCAAGAATTATTGAGAACTCAGCTAATATATTAAATGTAAAAATCGAACCGGCAGCAATAGCAATAATCGCTCAACGCTCCCGCCTTACTCCACGGGTAGCTAATCGGCTCTTAAAAAGGGTGAGGGATTGGGCCCAAGTAGAAGCAGAAGGAATTATTAATGAAGAGATTGCCAAGACCGCTCTGGACTTTTTAGAGATTGATGCATTGGGGTTGGAAGGGGCAGACCGCAAGGTTCTAAAAACAATTATTAAAAAGTTTAACGGCGGACCTGTCGGACTCCAGGCAATTGCTGCCGCCAGTTCAGAAGAAAAAGAGACCATCTTAGACATCTACGAACCCTATTTAATGCAGTTGGGTTTTATCAAGAGAACCCGTCAGGGGCGAATGGCCACCGAGTTAGCTTATAAGCATCTGGATATTAAATACCCGGGAAACCAGAGAAAGCTTATTTAAGATAATCTCAAAACTCAAAACTCAAAACTCAAAACCACAACTTTAAATGTCAAATCTAAAAAATCCCAATATTAAAAACTTACCAATTTTCATTGCTTATTATCGATTTCGTCAGTGGTTTTCCAAATAAGAAGATTTATTGGACAATTAGCAATCAACTTTTAAGATTCGCTACAAGCATTGGCGCTAATATTGTTGAAGCCAAATCTTCTAGTTCGAAAAGAGAATTCATTAAGTTTTATGAAATTGCCCTCAAGAACGCTAATGAAACAAAATATTGGCTTTGTCTCTTGAGAGATTCGAATTTAATCAACACAGCAAAGGTTAAAAAGGTTTTAGAAGAAGCTGTGGAACTAAGCAATATGCTTGGGTCAAGTCTTCTAACCATGAAAGGAAAGAAAAAGATTTAAGGTTTTGAGATGTGGATTTGATGTTTGAGATTTGACATTTGAGATTTAGTTAGGTTAATTGGATTAATTTTGTGAAAACTATTGCGCTACTAATCACTTTGTTTCTATTTAGCCCACTTTCGTGTCTCGGCGCGCAACCTTTAGATATTGTCATCAATGAAATCGCATGGATGGGAACAGAGAAGAGGCTTCCAAACGATGAATGGATTGAGCTCTTCAACAACACAAACAATGTTCTTGATATAGATGGCTGGAAAATAGCTGCTGACGATGGAAGCCCTGAAATCCTTTTGGGCGGAAATATTGAGCCAAAAGGCTTCTTCATCTTAGAGAGAACCAATGACGAGACTATGCCCGAAACAAAAGCAGACCTTATTTATAAAGGAGGTCTGAATAACAAAGGGGAGTATCTGCAATTATTCGACAGACAAGGAAATCTGATTGATTCGGTTCAATGCCAAGATGGCTGGCTCTACGGCGACAACGAAACAAAACAAACAATGGAAAGAAAAGATTCTCTGCTAAATGGAGACAGTCCAGATAATTGGCAAACCAGCCAGGCGAGCAAAGGCAGTCCTAAAAAAGAAAATAGTTTGGGGGCAATAAAGATTAGTCCTCAAGAAAAAGACGAATCATCAGATTCCGGAAATCAAGGCGGGCAGGCATTAGAATTAAAACCAGATAAATTAACAGGAGAGATATTCAATGCTCTGCCTACAAGAGAAGCAATAGGAAATATGTCGGGCAGTTTTGTTTTCGTCTTTTTTGCAGCGCTTATCTCTGCCTTATTCGCTGGCGCTTTAATTTTGGTTGCCAAAAAAACAATTAAATAATAAAATGTTGAGTAAAGATAAGATTAAGGAATGATAAGCCGAAAAGCAAAAATTGAAGAGGTTTTGAATAGGGGAGTAGAAAGGATTTATCCTTCGAAAAAAGCCCTTAGCAAGCTGCTCTTGTCTAAAAACAAAATCAGGGTCTATCAAGGATTTGACCCTTCTATGCCGAATCTGCACTTGGGCCATCTTGTGGGAATTCTCAAATTAAGGCAGCTTCAGGAGTTAGGCCATTCTGTTATTTTTTTGGTTGGGGACTTCACCGGAATGATAGGAGACCCAACAGACAAGTCGGCTGCCAGACCCAAGCTAACAAGGAAACAAGTTTTAGAAAACGCAAAAAATTGGAAATCTCAGGCATCAAGATTTCTTAGTTTCTCAGGAAAGAACGCAGCAAAGTTTGAGTTCAATAGCAAGTGGCAGGACAACATTAGCTTCAAGGAGTTAATAGAAATTACTTCTCATTTTACTGTCCAGCAGATTCTTCAAAGGGACTTTTTTCAGAAAAGGATAAGGGATAAAAAGCCGATATTCTTGCATGAATTTCTCTATCCTGTAGCCCAGGCAATTGATTGTGTAGAAATGGATGTTGACATAGAAGTCGGTGGAAACGACCAGACCTTTAATATGTTAGCAGGCAGGGCATTGATGAAAGCGTTAAAAGGAAAGGAGAAATTTGTCCTGACAACAAAACTCTTCGTTGACAAAGAGGGAAAAAAAGCGGGGAAAACAAGCGGCAATGCTGTTTTCCTCAACACTCCTCCTAACGATATGTTTGGCAGAGTAATGGCTTTCCCTGATGAACTTATAGTTCCTGGATTTGAACTTTTAACCTTAGTTCCTGTCGAAAAGATTAAACTATTTCAAAAGATGCTCAAAGAGAAGAGCATTAACCCAATGGGGCTTAAGGAGAAATTGGCTTCTGAGATTGTTGGTCTTATTCATAACAAAGAAGCAGCCCAGAAAGCAGAGAATGAATTTAAAAGGGTTTTTAGCAAGAGGAAACTGCCTAAACAAATCTTAGAAATAAAAATAAAGAGAAAAACGCTTAATATCTTAGACCTACTGATTAAAACAGGGCTTTGTTACTCAAAAGGCCAAGGCAGGAGATTGATGGCAGAAGGAGCTGTGTATCTCGACAGCAAGAGGCAAAAGGATTGGCAAAGAGAAATAAAGATAAAAAGCGGAATGGTTGTGCGAGTTGGAAAGAAAAGGTTTATCAAGATTGCCTGATAAGCTTTATCGAGATTGTCGGGTAATGTAAACCCCCGCGCTCTGCGCGGGGGTTTACTGTTTTAGATTTAATAGCAACAATTACCAGTCCTCGCTGTCCTCGCTGTCCTCGTCTGTCTCGACGTCTTTGCTGTCTTCATCGTCTTCGTCGTCTTCGTCTTTATCGTCTTCTTCCTTCTCAAGTTCAAGAGAAGAATCATCGTCCCACTCTTCCTCGCCATCTGCTAATAAGTCATCCTCAAGAATGTCTTCAGATATAAGCCAATTTTCTTTGACCATATCGCAATAAAGCCCTAAGGCATTAAGAATAGATTTTTTGGTGACCTTTAGTTAAACTAAAAAAATTATATTTGTTTTCTTTGTTTTGTCAACACCTAATATCCACAGCTCGTTATTTGCCAAGGGTTCTCTTGTTTAAGAATAGGACGAATAGGACCTATACGCCGCAAGGCAAAGTGAAACTTTGCCTTGCGGGGGAGCAAGCAGATTCCATCTGCTTGCTCAGCGGAGCTTCGCTCCGCAGAAAAAAAGTTCTCCGCTAAGTCAGACCCCGCGGAAAACTTTTTCTTTAAGAGAATAAGCGCAACAGATAGCAACTCCTAAAGCGTCAGCTGCATCATCGGGCTTAGGAATCTCTTCCAAGCGAAGTAAAACCTTTACCATTTTCTGAATCTGGAGTTTTTCAGCTCTGCCATAGCCAGTAATTGCCATCTTAACTTGAAGCGGAGTAAACTCAAATATCGGCAGTCTTTTCTTGGCTCCTGTTAGCAGAATGACTCCCTTTGCCTGAGCCACAGTAATGGCTGTCTTCTGGTTCTTAAAAAAATAAAGCCGCTCTACGGCTAAAATCTTTGGCTTATGTTCCCTGATGAGTTTGTTAAGTCCATTGTAAATCTGCTTTAACCTTTCTGCATCAGAATCATCTCTACTTGTCTCGATAACGCCATGACCAAGATGGTACAATTTTTTACCTATTTTTTCAATGACGCCGTAGCCTAGGCGGGCCGTTCCTGGGTCAATCCCAAGAATAATCATAGACTTTAAGATTCAAAATTAAATGACATATTTGAATATACCTCTTGGACATCGTCATTTTCTTCTAATACCGAAAACAGTTTATCGGCTGACCCTGCGTCTTTTTCTGAAACAGATATCTCATTTTTCGCCACCCAATCTAAATTAGACGAATCAACCTTAATGCCCTGTTCTGTCAATCTGTCCTTCGTACTTTCTAAATCATTTACCTCGGTATAAATCTGCAAGAAATTCTTGTCCCATTCAATATCTTGAGCTCCAAAATCAATCGACAATAACTCCATTTTCTCTTTGTCTTTAAGGTCTTCTGTCTGTTCGTCCATATTAAGAATTATCACTCCCTTTCTATCAAAAAGCCACTTGACGCTCCCTTCGGCTGCCAATTTCCCTTTATTCTTGCTTAATATTTGTTTAACTTCAGCAATAGTTCTATTTTTATTGTCAGTAATACCCTCAATAATAATAGCAATATTGCCCGGCCCATACGCTTCAAATAATATCTCCCGCAGTTCAGCCCCTTCTAACTCGCCCGTTCCTCTTTTGATAGCCCGCTCGATATTGCTGGACGGCATATTAACCTCCTTGGCTTTTCCTATTACTTCTCTTAGTTTGGGATTCTCATTCGGATTTCCTCCATCGCGGGCAGCGATTGTTATCAATTTAATCATTTTCGAAAAGAGTTTCCCTCTTTCAACATCGCTTGTCTTCTTATCGTGTTTAATTTTCGAAAAATGGGAATGACCTGACATATTTATTGAATTATTTCTTAGAGACCCTCTCTCTGGGAATATACAACCATATTTTATCAAATCTTATCAAATCTTTATCTCAAATTCAAGTGTTTACAAAGACAACAGTACACTCTATGATATTCTAAAGGGATGAATATGCTGCTGTCAAAAGCATTGTAGCATTATAGCGTTATGACAAAAAAACAATTCTTATCAAAACTTATTTTTAGCTGCAGAGTATTAGCAATCGTATTTTTAACAGGAGTAACTATTTTTTTAGCTTTGCTTGTCTTTTATAGTAGAGACCTGCCTAGACCAGAAAAATTTACTGAAAAAAGGATATCTCAGCCAACAAAGATTTACGACAGAAAAGGAGAAACATTGCTTTATACCATCTTTGGCGAAGAAAAAAGAGAGATTGTTTCTTCAGATATGGTCTCCGATTATCTAAAAAAAGCAGTAATCTCTGTCGAGGATAAGTATTTCTACCGCCATTTTGGAATAGATTTAGGAGGAATTATTAGAGCGATATTGGCAAATCTAAAACTCGGAAAACCAGCCCAAGGAGCATCGACTATCCCGCAACAACTTATTAGGTCTACATTCTTGAGTCCGGAAAAAACCATAGAGAGAAAACTGAGAGAGATTGTCCTTAGTATAGAACTTGATTTTCATTACTCTAAGGAACAAATCTTAGAGTGGTATCTAAACCAGGTTCCCTTTGGCTCTAACGCATACGGCATTGAAGCTGCCAGCCAAACCTTTTTTTCAAAAAGCGCTAAGGACTTAAGTTTGGCAGAGTCAGCCGTTTTAGCAAGTTTAATCCAAGCCCCAAGTTATCTCTCTCCTTATGGCGAACACAAAGACGAATTATTAGAAAGGAAAGATTATATTTTAGAAAGAATGCAAGAGGAAAGATATATCACTAATCAAGGAATGGAAGAGGCGAAGAGGGAAGAAATAAAATTCAGCAAACCAATAGCTCCCATTATCGCTCCGCATTTTGTCATTTACGTCAAAAAATACCTAATAGAGAAATATGGAGAGGAATACCTTAAGACAAAAGGTTTAAAGGTTTATACTACGCTGGACATTGAACTTCAAAAGATTGCTGAAGAAGTCATCAAGGATGGAGCGGAGAGAAATGAAGGATTCAGAGTTTTTAATGCTGCCCTTGTGGCTACTGAGCCCAAAAGCGGCGGGATACTGGCAATGGTAGGTAATAAGGATTATTTTGCTGATACATATCCTGCTGGATGCGTTCCGGGTAAAAACTGTTTGTTTGAACCTGAATTTAATGTATCTACAATGGGATTAAGGCAGCCTGGTTCTGCTTTTAAGCCCTTTGTTTATGCTACCGCCTTTGAAAAAGGATATACAGATAGATATATTGTTATAGACCAAGAAACAAATTTTGGCATCTGGGGAGGTAAACCATATATTCCCCAAAATTACGACGGCTTCTTCCGAGGCCCAGTAACCCTTAGACAAGCATTGGCCCAATCACTAAATGTTCCTTCGGTAAAGGTATTAGTTAATTTAGCCGGCATTGGAGATAGTGCTGAAAAAGCTAAAGAAATAGGAATTACTACTCTAAGAGAGCCCTCTTATTACGGCCCCTCTCTTGTATTAGGCGGGGGAGAAGTTACGCTTTTAGATATGGTTTCCGGTTATGGGGTCTTTGCAGATAAAGGTTTAAAAAACAAGACCACTTCTATTTTGAAAATAGAAGACAGCTATGGCAGGTTGATTGAAGAACACTATCTCGATCCTAAGAGAGTATTAAGTTCCAAGACCGCTGAACTTATTAGCAGCATCTTATCTGATAATCAAGCCCGGATGCCGATGTTTGGAGCGCATTCTGCTTTGTATATCAATGATGAGATATCAGCAAAGACAGGCACTACTCAACATTATAACGATGCTTGGACTGTTGGCTATAATCAGGATATTGCAGTAGGTGTCTGGGTAGGAAATAATGATAATTCAACGGGTTCTAAACAACCAGGGGTTGTTTTGGCCGCTCCAATCTGGAAAAACTTCTTTGTGCAGGCACTAACAATTTTACAAGAATAGATTTTAACAGGACATATATGCCTGCGAGTCCTGTTCTCGATGGTCTTGACGGCAACTATGTTAGAAATTTTAGGCAGCTTGGATGGGCATTGCTACATAAAGATAGGTCTCATCCAAGCTATCTTTCAATATTGCGGGGCCATCCTCGTTATTTCCGTCTTCAGATAGCGCAAAGAAAACCTTTTCTCCACCTACACTCAATAAACCATCAAGCAGAAATTTATAGTTAAAAGAAACCTCTGTATCTCTACCTTCTATTTCAGACGAAAACACAGAAGAGTGTTCTCCCAATTCAGGATTCTGACAAAATATCTCAATTTTCTGATTATCTGGAAGAAATTTTATCTTGACTTCATTAATCCGACTAGCAAAGATGCTAGCTGCTTTTAAATGAAGCAGAAAATCCTTTCTATTTATAATCGCCTTGGTCTTAAACGATCGAGGAATAATTTCCTGATATTCTGGATACTCGCCTTCAATTAGCTTAGAAATAAGCTCTATCTTGGGCTGACCATCTTCTTTTACTAATGACTCAAACATAACGAGATTTGGAGAAAAGCAGATACTAATAGGAATGTCTTTTTCGCCAAAAATGGTCGTGAACAAAGAAGCAGACTTATGAGGCAAAATAAAAGAATATTCTTTTGAAATATCTACGGACTTCTTAAAAAGAATTTTCTTTTCTCCTAATCTAAAAGAATCGGTGGCAGCTATTGTAAGGCAATCTTTCTGAAAAGAGAAATGTATTCCAGATATTTCGGGTTTAATAGACGAGATAGAAGACACATTAATAATTTGAGATAATCCTTGAGATAATGAAAGAGAACTCAAAGAAACCTTTTCTTCTGTTTCTATTTTAGGAATAATAGGAAAGTCCTCTGGGCTCAATCCATTAATTCTGGTTTTGGTTCCTTCACATTCAATACTTAAAATACCTTTATCTTCTTTTATATTAATAGTCGAAGAAGGCAAGAGGCTGATAAAATTAGCAAAGATATGGGCTGGTACGGTTATTCTCCCTTCTTTTTCTATTTTAGCCAAAAGCCAAAAATTAATACCTGTTTCAAGATTGGTTGCTGAGAGCTTGAGAAAATTTCCTTTTGCTTCAAGTAAGACATTTCCTAATATAGGCAGGGAAGGTGATTTAGAAGCAATGCGTTCAATGCTGCTAAGCGCTTCCTTTAGTTTATTTTGGAGGATTGATAGTTTCATATCTTTAGATTGAATTATATTTATATATTTATATATATTATTATTTGTTGTTGTTGTTGTTGTGAAAAAACCATTTTTTTAACCTGATTGAATTGGGAAATAAAGGGTATAAAAACAGGGAACTATTTGGGTAAAAATTAACCTCTGAATCTTTACACTTTTTTTGAACAAGAAATTCATAGATTAATTTACATTTTCTTAGCCGAATATCGACATATTTCTTACAACCAATCCTCTTTTTTTTAACATCTTATTCACTCCTCAAGCGCTAATAAACACTGAGAAAACGCATCTTAATAAGATTAAGTTCTCTTCTCATGTTCTCACTTTTTTCTAATTCTCCTAATATCTTTCGATAGGCATAAATAGCAGTAGTATGGTCTTTACCCCCAAACCTTCTGGCGATAAAAGGATAGGAACTCTGTAGTTTTGTTCTCAAAAGATACATAGCTATTTGTCTAGGCCTTACAATCTCTTTTCTTCTGGAGCTCGAGATAATATCATTCTCTTTCAAATCGTAAAACTCGGCCACCACCTGAATAATTTTCTTAGGGGTGATTTTAGCTTTGCGGGAGAAAGTAAATTCTTTAATAAGTGGTTTTATCTGTTCTAATGTAGTGTTTTCCTTGTGCTGGGTTTTTTGGTAAAGGACAATCCGATTAAGCGCGCCCTCTAATTCCCGGATATTTGTCTTAATATTAGTTGCCAAGAAATTATAGATTTCATCAGAAAAACCAACTCTCTTTTCTTGGGATTTTGTTCTGAGAATAGCAATTCTTGTTTCTAAGTCCGGCAAACTAATATCCGCCGTCATTCCGCCTTCAAATCTTGACCTTAATCTTTCAGTGATAGCAGGAATAGATTTTGGCGATCTGTCAGAAGAAAGAATGATTTGTTTATTTTTCTGATAAAGCGCGTTAAAGATATGAAAGAACTCTTCCTGGGTTTTTTCCTTCCCGGCCAAAAACTGGACGTCATCAAGAATTAGAACATCGATTCCGCCATATTCTTTTTTTAGTTTCTCTATGGAACCATTTTGGATAGAAACAATGATTTGAGAAATGAGCCTTTCCGCTGATATATATTTTATTCTTTTTTTTGTTTTGTCACTGATAACTTTGTTTCCAGCGGCTTGTAAAAGATGAGTTTTTCCCAATCCAACCCGGCCATAAATAAACAATGGGTTATAGATAATTCCTGGTTTCTGGGCAACTGCAATCGCAGCAGCATGGGCTAATTGATTGAAACCGCCAACTACAAAATTATCAAACATATAACGCGAATTGAGTCCAGTATCCTGGCTTTTTTCAAAGACCTCTAATCTTAACTGCTCAACGGCAGAAGAAGATGAAACGGGTCTTATGTTTTTTGCCTTTAAGCCATTTTTGCTAACAACAAAGTTGATTTTTTTGACCTTGATTTCTATAGAATGGAGAATTCGCAAAATTTCTCTTTCATATTTATTTTCCAGCCACTCTTTAACAAAAGAATTGGGAACGGAAACAGTAATTCCTTCTTCGTCCTCTGAAAGAATAGATGTGTCCTTAAACCAAGTGACGAAATTTGCTGGCGAAACATTTAATTCAATTTGAGCAAGAACTGCCTGCCAAAGATTTCCCCTTTTCATATTTTTATCCATAGATTTAGAGAAAAGAAAGATTAAAACTCTATCTTTATCTTTACTATCAATCATATCATATGTCAATAAAAACAGGAATTGAATAAAGAATAGACAAAAAAGCAAAATAATAGTGGGAAAGATGTGGAAAATCTGTGAAATAAGTGGATTAAAATAGGACTTATAGGACGAATAGGAAAAAAATAGGACCAATAAGACAATAAGACCGATAGGATCAGTACGCCGCAAGGCAAAGTTTCACTTTGCCTTGCGGGGGAGCAAGCAGATTTTATCTGCTTGCTCAGCGGAGCTTTGCTCCGCAGAAAAAAGAGCAAAACAGAGTTTTGCTTTGGGGAAAAAATAGTTGATTTAAGAATAATTTTCTGTTATTGTTGATATGCCGACAGGATTCGAGCTGTTGAGAGCTAATCAAATATATGAGAATTTCCAAACCAAAAAAGAAAAAGAGAAAAAGGACACATGGTTTTTTGAAGCGGAGCATGACTAAATCAGGAAGAGCGGTTCTAAAAAGAAGAAGGGCCAAGGGGAGAAAGAAATTAACTGTTTAAGCTCAATGTTGTCAGCAGAAAACCGTCTTACAAAAAAAAAGGATTTCGAAAGAGTTCTTAAGCAAGGAAAAGGGTTAAAGCAGGACTCTTTGCTTTTCAAAACAGACAAGAATGAGTTGAAGGCAATTAGATTCGGCTTTATTGTTTCTAAGAAGGTTTCCAAGAAAGCAGTTATAAGAAATCTGGTGAAGAGGAGATTGAGGGGGATTGTGAGGGGCAGATTATCCATAATGAGAAAAGGCATTGATGGTGTTCTGATTGCTCTGCCAGGGATTGAAGAAAAGGATTATGGGGAGATAGAGGAAGGCGTTGATAAACTTTTTGAGAAGGCAGAAATTTATGAATAATTAAGCTGCCAAGCAATAAGGAACAATGAATATTTTTAATATTTTATTTTATCAACCATTACTAAATGTTTTAGTAGCTTTTTACCAGTTTGTACCTGGGAGGAGTTTCGGCATAGCGATTATCCTGCTAACCATATTAATTAAAATATTGTTGCATCCTTTAAACAAGAAAGCCATTCATTCCCAGCGAGCCATTGCTGAGTTGGAGCCGGAATTAAAGAAAATCCGTGAAGAATTTAAGGATAATAAGGAAAGAATGGCTCAAGAGACGACGGTCCTTTACAAAAAGACAGGAGTTAATCCCATGATTAGTCTGTTGCTCCTGTTTATCCAGATGCCTGTCCTGATTGCTCTTTATCAGGTTCTGGCAGGATTCGGGACGGGTTCAGACATGAGCCAGCTTTACAGTTTTATTCCTCGTCCCAGCGAGATGAATTCTTATTTCTTGACGATTGATTTATTTCGGCCCAATCCTCTTTTACCCATTTTGGCGGGGATTTCTTCTTTCTTTCAGAGCCGTGTTTTAACATCGCAGATGAAGCATAAAGAAAAAAAGGATTCTCAATTCGCAGGAATGATTCAGAAGCAAATGAATTATTTTTTACCAATATTTACCGCTCTTATCCTTTTTAAGCTGCCTTCGGCTTTATCCCTCTATATGATTATTAGTAGTTTGATTTCAATTATTCAAAGTAAGAAAAGCGCGCTTACTGATTGAAACTATGGCGGAATTTAAGAAAAAAGACATAAAGAAAATCGAAAAAGAAGTAAAGATATTTTTTGAAAAGCTTTGCTTCCCAGTTCAAACCAATGTTTCGTTTAAGGACGAAATCTTAACTATTGATTTGCAATCCGAGGAACCGCGGATTCTGATTGGAGAAAGAGGAAAGGCATTATCCTGCATCCAGAGGGTTTTGAAAGCAATACTCCAGAAAAAGTTTGAGGACCATTTTTATTTTAATGTGGATATCAATGATTATAAAAAGAAGAAAGCTAAGTATCTAAAAGAGATGGCCAATGAGGTAGCTGATAGGGTGGTCTTGACTAAAGAAGAAGTGGCTTTAGAACCAATGTCTTCCTACGAAAGAAGAGTAATCCACTTGGAGTTAGTAGAGAGAGAAGATGTTGTGACCGAAAGCAGGGGACAAGAGCCGGAGAGAAGGGTGGTGGTAAAGCCAGCATAAAAAGTGACGCAGTAGGTTTTTCAGCAATTTCAGCAATATAAGAAAGATAAAAAAAGAACACATATAATATGTGTTCTTTTTTGTATATTATATTTCAAATTATCCAAAAGTTAGCAAACCACAAACCATCTTCTACGGTGACACAAAGGGCTCACAGTATGCATCGGGATAACTTACACAGGTGCTTAAACCTGGGTCACAGGCCTCTACTACATTCCAGATCAAATTACCGCCTTCGTCTTGGCACTCTTCTACAGCGGTAAGAGCGGCATTGCAACGTTTTTCCCCTTCAATTGTACATTCTTCTGACGGCGGCGGAATCTCTTCTTCTGGAGGAGCCGCTCCGCCGCTACTGCCTCTAATTGGGAATATCTTGGCAGAAGAGGCGCAATCAGTGCACCCAAAGTTTCCCAACAAACACCAGCATCGGCCCATTTGATTATCTATCAGATTAGAGTCGGTTTTGGTGAAAACTTCACAATCTCCATCTAAGTCAGAACCCTCGCAAAGGATAAGCATATAGCCGCCTTCAATAAATATAGAAGAAACCCCATTCGCCAGTGGGCCTTCAGCGTTTGGCACCTCCGAGAAATCCCCGTGCCCGAAATTTCCTTCTACATCTTGAAATGGTCCCTTGCAATCACGTCCTTCAGCATCTTTGCAAAGCCAGACTCCTCCAGAGTCGGCTGAGCCCTTGGCAAAGGTAGTAACTGAAGAAATATCGAGGTCAATCGGGCTTGGGCTATTGACGTCTCGATATTCACATTTCCCCCGCCAATCAGGTTTCTCATGAAGAACAACCCCGAATTCCATTGGCGGATTATCTAAATTGTTAAATCTTACTCCCTTGACATTATTATTAAGGTCTGGCTCCAGGAGGGCGGTGTCAGCTGGCAGATATTTTTCATTGCCCTCACATCTACATCCGGAAGCGTCCGTGGTTAGAGGTGTATCGCAGAGATAAACGCCGGGTAATTGCCAAAGGAATTTTATAGATTTCTTTGCCCATCCGTCGCGGCAGGATGTGAGTTCGCTGGTG
>CAZIIL010000009.1:1952-15174 GCA_964539465.1 uncultured Candidatus Saccharibacteria bacterium | reverse complement strand
TTGTCAGGGGTGCCTTGGAAGCGGGTGTTCAGTTTGTTTCCACCTACCCAGGCACGCCGGCATCAGAGATTGGCAACACCTTTTACAGTATCTCTAAAAAAAAGAAAAGGAGTTTCTATTTTGAGTTTTCAACGAATGAGAAAGTGGCCTTAGAAGCAGGGGTTGGCGCTTCTTTTTCCAATTTGAAGACACTTATAGCAATGAAGAATTTTGGGCTGAATGTTTGCCAAGACGCACTATTGCCTTTTTTGTACACTGGTTCTGTCGGCCCAACAGTCATTGCGGTGGCTGACGACCCATCCTGCCATAGTTCTGCCCAGTCAGAAGAGAATTCCCGAGCCATATCCTATTTAGCCCATATTCCAACCCTTGAACCATCTAGTCCTCAAGAATGCAAGGACTTTGTGAAGCTCGCCTTCGAAATGTCCAAGAGATTTAATCTTCCCATAATGGTGAGATTAACCACCCGGGTTGCGCATCAGCGCTCCTTGGTAAAATTAGGAAGACTGAATATATCAGATATTCCTCCTAAGGGCAGATTTATAAGGGATAAAAAGCGGTTTATAACAATGCCCCCAAGAGTCTTAGAGATGAAAAGCGAATTGTTAAAAAAGATAGAGGATATTCGGGATTGGTCTGCGGGTAATAAGGACTTATCTTTTGTGAGCGGTTTATCTTCTAAGAAATTAGGCGTTATAACATCTGGCATTTCTTATTTATATGTAATCGAAGCGCTAAAGAGATTAAATATCTCTATGCCGGTTCTAAAATTAGGATTGTTTTATCCCCTGCCAGATAAAGAAATAAAAAGATTTGTTAAAAGCAAGGAAAGGGTTTTAGTGGTTGAAGAATTGGAACCCTGGCTGGGAAACGCAATAATGGGTTTAGCTAAAGATACCAATCCTAAACTGCAAATCATTAGCAAGGATATTCTGTCGTCAACGGGAGAGTTGAGGCCAGAAATGGTTATCTCTGCCGTGGCTTATCTTGCCCGCTTGCAATACAAAAGTCCGGACGCTGAATCCAAGATATTGCTTCCAAAACGTTATCCTCAGCCATGCGCTGGTTGTCCCTACTGGCTGGCATTCGGAGCAATCAAAAAAGCAATCGGTTCTAAGGAGGTCATATTTGGTGGAGATATTGGCTGCTATATGTTGGCTGGCACTCCTTGTGTTGGTCTTCAGGACTATCTTTCTTGTATGGGTTCTTCAATTGGAATCGCTCATGGCATTAAAAAATCGAGCAAGCAGAAAGTCATAACCTTTATCGGCGACTCCACCTTTTTCCATGCTGGTATTCCTGCCCTGATTAATACTGTTGTTAATGGTTCAAATCCTTTAATTATTATTATGGATAATCGAACTACGGCAATGACCGGCCACCAGCCAAATCCCGGAAGCAAGGTTAAGATAGAAGAAATTGTAAGCGCTTGCGGGGTCAAGGATATTAGGGTTATTGACCCTATCAATCAAAAGCAGATGATCCAAACAGTTAAGGAGTTTTTAAAGAAAAAAGAGGCATCGGTTATTATCAGCCGGCGGCCTTGTATTTTTGTTAAATGACGTCCTTCCTGTAGTCACAGGAAGGACGTCATAGAACATATGAAAAAGCCAAAAGAGTTTAATATTGTTATCTGCGGCGTAGGCGGGCAAGGAATTATTACGTTATTAAGGATTATAGCCCAAGCAGCTTTTCTTGATGGCTATGATGTTAGAACCTCTGAACTTCATGGTCTATCTCAGCGCGGCGGGAGCATCAGGGCGCATATTAGGTTTGGTAAAAAGATGTTCTCTCCTCTTGTTTTACCAAGGATGGCGGACTTGATATTAGCGTTAGAGATAGCAGAGAGCTTAAGAGTTAGCGCCTTTGCCAATAAGGACACGGTCTTCCTGATAAATGAGAAATTTACTCCATTCTTTGGCGGACCGAGACAGGAGGATGTTCACAAAAAACTCAAGAAACTTACGGGAGAGATTCATCTAATTAATGCCTCTGCTGTTTGCCAGAAAGAATTTAAAAAAGAAGTCCTATCGGGCGTTTATCTGGTTAGCAAGGCGGTGTTTGAGAGGATGATCCCTCTGTCGCCTGAGTCCCTATTAAGGGCAATAGAAACGGTTGTTGCTGGAAAATATATTCTGCTAAATAAAAAAGTTTTTGCATTTGCGCAAAGAAATGCCTCTTAAGTCTAGGATGGTTTGAGCTGCAGGGTCGGGACCTGTCTCTATTTCTACGGGACAGGGACAGAAAATTTATGGTTGCTCTTGACTTATGTAATTTATGCTATAATTGAAACAGCTCATTATGAAAGGAGGTGTTGTGTCTATGGTTGCGGTTATTTCCGCGTGAACATAAGTGGCATCTCATGCGTGAACTCACTTTCATCTACGACCTCTCTCACATCTGCTCCTTTTAGGGTCGGGAATCTATCCCGGCCCGATCCTTTTTTAGAGCTTGACAAACTTTTTTATTTTGTTAGAATAAAAATCGAGTGGGGAGCGGAGTCTGCGATGAGAGGGTAGGGGCAAGACCAGTTGGCCGTGTGTGCCCAGGGAAATAGCTCCGCTCCCCCAGAATTCTTAGTTCTTTAGTTTTTTTAGCTCCTTATGCCCTTGTCCATCAAGGGCTTTTTATTTTTTTGTTTGTGTAATGAAAAAGTAGTAAAAGAGCTTCCAACCTTAATTTTTTTTTGATTGTATAATATAAAATATATATGATGGTTAAAGAAAAGAAAAAAATTTAGTTTTTTATGGACACCAAGACATCAAAATTTTCTTTAAACACTTTTTTACTTTTCTCAACCTACTTAATTAGAGGTTTTAGTATGGGCTTATTAGATCCCTTTATTGTTGCTTTTTTATTTCAAAGATTGGACTATTCCGTTTCAAGCATTGCCCTTTTTTATATTGCTATTTATTCGCTTCATAGCATTTTGAGTCCTGTAGGCGCAGAGATAATGTCGAGAATTGGCTCCAAAAAGACCATGATACTTGCTATCTTTTGTTTAGTTTTTTATTGTTTATCTCTTTAATCTTTCCGAGGAGTTGGTTTATGTTATTTTAGCTATAATCGCTCAAGTTGGTTTCAGGATTTTATATTGGGTCCCTTATCATATCAACTTGGCTAATCGTCTTGATAAAGATTTACGAGGTAGGCATCTTGCTTCTTTTAGCTCAATCGCTTTTATTTTTCAAGCTATTACTCCTGCTGTTATTGGTTTTACAATTGATACTATAGGTTTTGGCATCCTTTTTATGGCTGCCTTAGTGTTCCTTTGTTTTTCAGTAGTGCCTCTTTTTTTCTTAGAGTCCGTTGACTGCAAGTATCGCTTTTCTTATATAGAGACCTTTAGAGAATTATTTAAAAAGAAAAATTTTAAAATGCTTTTAGGTTATGGAGCCGATGGCGCTCAAGGCGCGGTTGGAAGTGTGTTTTGGCCAATTTTTATTTTCCAAATTTTAGAAGAGAACTATGTATCTATGGGTTTAATATCTACAGCTGTTATCCTGTTTAATATCGTCTTTCGTTTAGTAATGGGGAAATTATCTGATAAATATGATACTGATTCTTTGGTGAATAAAGGGAGTATTCTTTGCGCAACAGCATGGTTTTTAAAATCGTTTGTTAGAAATGGATTTCAGGTTTTTCTTGCCAGCGCTTATCATTCTTTTGCTGGCATTTCTAAAGATATTCCGTTTTCCAGTTTTATCTATGGGGAAATACTTCAACATAAAGATGGGGGCGATGAATATACAGTTCTGAGAGAGGTTGCTTTAAATGGTGGCAGATTTCTGATGTTGATTATTTGTTTAATGTTCCTGCAATTTTTTGATTTAAATTGGGTTTTTATATTAGCTGGTATATTTTCATTGATAGTTATTATTTTATGATTTTTTAATTAGAATTAAGCCATGAGAAAAAGAATTAAAGTATTGCTACTTTTTTCTGGCGGATTGGATTCGATATTAGCTGCCAAGATGCTTATTAATCAGGGCGTCAACGTCGTCGGCTTAGCTCTTAAGAGTTATTTTTTCAGCGCAGAACAGGCAGAGAAATCAGCGCAAGCCATGGGGCTCACCTTAAAGGTCATAGATTTTTCTGAAGAACATCTAAAAATGGTAAAAAGCCCTCGATATGGCTATGGCAAGGCAATGAATCCCTGCATTGATTGCCATCTTTTAATGCTCAAGAGGGCAAGGGAGATTATGACTAAAGATGGATTTGACTTTGTTGCAACTGGCGAGGTTTTAGGAGAAAGGCCAATGTCCCAAAACCAGAGAGCTATGGAGTTAATAGAAAAGGAGTCGGGCCTTGCTGGTTATCTGCTTAGGCCCCTTTCCGCTAAACTTCTTAAAGAAACAATGCCTGAGGAAAAGGGTTGGATAGACAGAAAAGAACTCGGCGACATTAGCGGTCGTTCCAGACAGAAACAGCTCGCCTTAGCCGAGAAATATGGAGTCAAGGACTATCCAAGTCCGGCTGGCGGCTGCCTATTATGCGAACTGGAATTTTCTAAGAAGCTAAAAGAACTATTAAAAAAATGTCCGAGTGCGCAGGGAAATGATGTTGAATTCTTAAAAATAGGAAGGCATTACTGGCATAACAATACAAAGACTATTATCGGCAGGAATCACGAGGAGAATCTTAGAATAGAAAAATTAGCAAGAAAGGCAGATATACTGCTATGGCTTGAGGATATTCCTGGCCCTACGGCGTTAATTAGAGATTATAATAGCAGGGGAAATCAGGAGGCTGCGATAGAGAAAAGTAAGCAATTATTGAAGAAATACTCGAAGATTGCTAAGAAAAAACATAAGCCCGCATTTAAAATCCAAGAAAAATGAAGATTTTAGAAAAACAAGAAAAAGATATTATTCCAAAGATAAAGCAGGCCTTGATTCGGGGCGGGGTTTTGGTTCTGCCCACTGATACGGTTTATGGATTAGTTTGCAATGCTGAGAATAAAGAAGCAGTAGAAGGGATATTCAAGATAAAAAATAGAGATGAGTCTAAACCGATAGGTGTCTTTGTGAAAGATATTGGAATGGCAAAAAGGATTGCTGATATAGATGAAGGGAGACACGGGATATTAGAAAAGTATTGGCCTGGGAGAATAACCTTTATTCTTAGTAAGTATGGAAAGGGAAGCAATAGTTATTCTCGTTTTGCTTTGGTTGGCGCAGATAACACTATTGGGATAAGGATTCCGGATTATGCGCTTATTACAGATCTATTTGAAGAGATTAATTTCCCGTTAGCCCAAACATCAGCCAATATCTCTGGTAGACAAGCATCAGCCGATATCAACGAGGTGTTAAAACAATTTATCGGACGCCTGGATAAGCCAGATTTGATAATAGATGCTGGTGTCTTGGAGAGACATCAGGCATCTACTGTTGTGGACCTGACAAGCGATAAGCCAGAAATTCTACGTCAGGGTGGTGCGCGGTTCTAACAACAAAAAACGTTTCTTTCCAAGAGAAACGTTTTTTATAATTTCCTCGGATACCAGATTTTTTGAGAAGTTGGGGAATCTGATGTTCTCAATAATAATTTTTCATTTTGAGCATAACAAATATGCCGGAGGAGGGAGTTGAACCCTCATGGAGTTGCCTCCAATGGATTTTGAATCCATCGCGTCTGCCATTCCGCCACTCCGGCCAGGATTAACTTATCCTATCATAGTATTTCCTGAATTTTCAATGAAAGTGATATAGGACAAATAAGACCAATACGCCCCAAGGCAAAGTGAAACTTTGCCTTGGGGGAGCAAGCAGATTTTATCTGCTTGCTCAGCAGAGCTTCGTTGTGCAGAAAAAAGTGTTCGATGCCGGGCTTTAAACACTTTTTAAACGCTCTTTCCGCAGTTTTTGTTGGAACACATAGTCTTTCCTCTATTGTCCTCAACCAAAAGCGCGCCGCATTCTGGACAAGTATCGCCGGTTGGCTTATTCCAGAGAGCAAAGTCGCAATCTGGCCAGCGGTTGCAGCCGTAGAATATCTTTGCCTTTCTTGTCCTTTTTTCAACAATATCTCCCTTTTTGCATTTAGGACATTTTATTCCCAATGTTTCTGTCTTGCAGGGTTTAGTGAATTTGCATTTCGGAAACTTAGAACAACCATAAAACCTTCCGAATCTGCCCATCCTGATAAGCAATGGTGCTCCGCATTCGGGGCATTTTTCATCAGTTTGCTCTACGTGTTTTTCTATTTCTTGATATTTATTTTTTAAGTTCATAGCAAATGGTTTATAAAAATCTTCTAAGACCTTTCTCCACTCCTTTCTCCCGCTGGCGATTTTATCCAAGTCCTCTTCCATTTCGGCAGTAAAACCAATATCAACAATCTTGGGAAAATGTTTTATCAAAAGTTCGTTGACCAAAACCCCTATCTCGCTTGGATAAAATCTCTTATCCTTGTTCTTTTTAACATAATTCCTTTTCTGGATAACCGAGATAATCGGAGCATAGGTTGATGGTCTGCCTATGCCATTTTTTTCTAATTCCTTGATAAGAGTTGCCTCAGTGTATCTCGGAAGGGGTTTGGTAAAGTGCTGGGTGGGCATAAGTTTTTTTAGTTTTAATGCCTCGTTTTTTTTCAACAATGGCAACTCGCTTTCTTCATATTTTAAGGGGTACATCCTTAGAAAGCCATCAAATTCCAGAGTCTGCCCTGATGCGCTAAAGCTGTATTTCCCAGCGTTGATTTCCATCTTTACTGTGTCAAAGATTGCTGGATTCATCTGGCAGGCAATAAATCTCCGCCATATCAGGTCATAGAGCTTGAATTGGAATTGGTCCAAATCACTTCGGAGATTATCTGGCCTTTTTTCTGGATGGGTTGGCCTAACGGCTTCATGCGCTTCCTGTGCTGATTTTGATTTTGTTTTAAATCTTCTCGGGGCTCCCGGATAATAATCACTGCCAAGGTCATTTACAATAATCTGTTGGGCCTTTTCAAGGGCTTCATTAGAAAGATTAAAAGAGTCGGAACGGTGATAACTAATAAACCCCATTTCATAAAGTTTCTGGGCGGTCATCATGGTTGACTTAGCTGGCCAATGGAATCGCTTCCATGCTTCCTGCTGAAGAGTGCTGGTAATAAACGGAGGAAAGGGGTTTCTTTTTCTCTCTTCTTTCTCAATATCACTGACTTGATATTGGGTTTTTTCGAGGTCTTTGAGTATTCTGTCTGCTTCGGTTTTATTCTTAATGCCAAGCCGACTAATTGCCTTGCCATCTTTTTTGGACAGCATTGCTTCAAACTTACTTGGTTTAACCTTTATCTTGGCAGCTCCAACCTTAGAGAGCGTGGCGATAATAGTCCAATATTCTTGAGGGATAAATCTTTCTATTTCTTTTTCCCTTTCAGCGATTAGCCAGAGAGCGATTGATTGCACCCTTCCTGCAGACAAGCCACGGCTGATTTTTTTCCATAATAATGGAGAAAGTTTATACCCCACAATTCTGTCTAATATTCTTCTTGCTTGTTGGGCATCAACTAAATCTTGGTTAATCTTTCGAGGACTTTTTAATGCCTTTTGGATGGCATTCTTGGTGATTTCATTGAAAACAATCCTTTCATAGTTATTTTCTAAATTCAGCGCTTGAGCAGTATGCCAGGCAATTGCTTCGCCTTCTCTATCTAAATCCATTGCCAGCCAGACCTTTTTTACTTTCTTGCTCTGTTTCTTGAGTTCTTTAATAACCTTTTTTTTCCCGGGGATGGCAATATATTCGGGCTTGAAGTTATCTTCAATGTCAACCCCAAGTTTCTTGGAGGGGAGGTCGCGTATATGGCCTAATGTTGCGGCAACCTGGAAGTCCTTACCCAAGAATCTTTTTATGGTTTTCGATTTCGCAGGACTTTCGACTATTAATAGATTCATAATATTACAGAAATTTATGGTTTATTTATGTTCTAAGGCCATAGATATTCCCGCCCAGACTTCTGACTTGGCCTTCGATTTCCATCAAAGATAGAGTACTACAAACTTTTTGCGGACTCAAGCCGGTCTGTTTGATAATGTCTTCAATGTGGAGGGGCCCTGATTTTAGAATCCTCAAGATTAAGGCTCCCTCAGGGGAATTATTGATTATCTTTTCCTGCCTTTCAATCGGAGAAATGCCCACTTCTTCTAAGATGTCTTTAGCGGACCGGACTAATTTAGCGCCTTTTTTAATAAGATGGTTTGGTCCCCAAGAGTTTAATGAATAAATAGAACCAGGTATAGCAAAGAGTTTTTTGTTTTGTTTCTGCGCCCATCTGGCAGTAATGATAGCGCCGCTTTTTGTTTTTGCTTCAATGACTAAGACGCCAATAGAAAGGCCGGATATGAGACGGTTTCTTCTGGGAAAACTCCATCTGCCCGTAAGTGTCCCGGTCGGAAATTCGGAGAGCAGGCATCCGCCCTGCCTTATAATCTCATGGCTGAGTTTCAAGTTTTCTCTTGGGTAAATCGATTCATCGTCTATAGCAGTAGCCAACACGGCAATGGTTTTCCCGCCTGCTTCTAAGCAGGCCCGATGAGCAATGGTGTCAACGCCTCTTGCCATTCCGCTGATAATGCCCAAGCCCGCTCTGGTCAAGTCCTTGGCGATGTCTATGGTTGCCTGCTTGCCATAAGCGGAACATTGCCTTGTTCCTACAATAGCAAGAAAATCTCTCTTAGGAATTTCTCCTCGGACGTAAATCTTGTCTGGCGGTTCTTCAATTTCTTTGAGCAGACAAGGATAGTTTTGGCTATCTATTGTGATTTCTTTTATCATTTTTGTAGGACCAATAGGGCCAATAGGACATATACGCCCCAGAGCAAAACTCCGTTTTGCTCTAGGGGGAGGATTGGCAGACATTTGTCTGCCAATCCTGCAAAACCTCGCTTTGCTCTGTGGGAAACCTGTGCAAAACTTGCGGAGAACTGTTCTCCGCAGAGTGTTCTCCATAGGATTACGCAGAACGATAATAAGAGATGGTGGCTTTAACCAGTTGAATCATTGACAGAGATAACGATTCGGGGTATAATAAAGGGAAATTGAATTGGTTAGACAGGCCTTCTTAGCTAGGAAAGAGCGAAGGTCGGATATTCCCTCCTTAATTCAACCTTCTTAATTTTAGAGTCGACTATCGTTTGATAATTAGATTCTAATGCTCTTTCCCGGCTAAGAAGGCCTGTCTATAATACTTATTCAATGTATTCTATAAGGGTCTTACTGATTCTTTTTTTTATTTCTGTTAAGATTCTTTCTTGTTCTCGTCTGAATCTTTTCAGAACAAATTCTTCTAAGTCAATATTTATTGTATTGTCTGGTTTTATTCCTATGCGAAATCTGTTAAATCCTTTCGTCCCCAAAATATCGATGATTGACTGGACTCCTTTGTGGCCGGCTGAACTGCTTGCCTGCGAAATCTTAAACTCTCCTAACGGAATATCAAAGTCGTCGTGGATAACAATGAGGTCGGTAGGCTTTAACCCCCAATGCCCGATTAGGCGGCTGACTGATTTTCCAGATTCATTCATATATGTCTGGGGTTTGGCCAGGACAACATCTTGATTATTGATATTCCCCTTAGAGATATCAGTTAAGAGCTTCTTTCGTTTTTTCCAGGCAGTAAATCCCCACTCCTTTTGAAGCATATCTAAAACGCTAAAGCCGAGGTTATGCCGGGTTTTTTGGAATTTTCTACCTGGATTTCCTAAACCAATAATTAGAATCATTTTATTGAAAGAATTTTATATCTTATTTCCAAGCGAGTGAGACAAATTGGACAAATTTATTTGTTTCAATTTGCGAGCGAGTGCAGAAACGAAGGTTCTAACAAAGTCAGGTTCTTATTTTCAAGCAAGCTCAGAAACAAAAGTTTCTTACACCTTATTATATCACCTGGTTGTAATTAAGGAAAAATTTGGCTATAATATAAAAATATTCTTAGGATTATGCGGAGATGGGGCCATGTGGGTTTATCCTAAGATAGATACTATTCCATATAGATAATATAGTAGACAATATAGAACAAAATATGAAGGATTTCTTAAAGTTTTTATTCGAAACTATCAAAATGGCTGGTCTGGCTTTTTTGATAGTTTTTCCAATTCGTTATTTTTTATTCCAGCCATTTGTTGTTAGCGGGAGCTCAATGTATCCTTCTTTTGAAGATGGTGATTATTTATTAATTGATGAGCTTTCTTTTAGGATAAGGCAGCCGGAAAGAGGAGAGGTTATTGTTTTCCACGCTCCCATCAATCCTTCGGCGCGTTATATTAAAAGGATTATAGGGCTACCTAATGAGACCATTGAGATTAAAGAAGGGAGAGTGATTATATCTAATGAGGAGGGAGTGGCATGGATTTTAGATGAGTCGGTTTATCTATCTAACTCGCTTCAAACAAATGGAGATTTCAAGGTCACTCTTGGCCAGGAAGAATATTTTATGATGGGCGACAACCGCGGATTTTCTTCTGATTCTCGGACATGGGGCGTCTTGCCCAAAGAGAATATTGTCGGCAGGACAATATTGCGGGCTTGGCCGTTTGATAGCCTTGCCTTGATTAAAGCGCCTCAGTATAAATTGCTGAATTCAGTTTCCTACTAATATACCTATTAATATTTTCTAATCTTGTTTCAAATATATGCCAGCCGATGTAGGAAGGCCCCCAAAAATAAAATATCAGCGGCCAAGAGGCACTTACGACATCTTGGGTAATGATTTTTTCTATTTAGATAAGATTCAAGCAGCTTGCCAGAATGTTGCTCGGTTTTATGGATTTAAAAGGATTGAAACACCTATACTTGAAGAGACCAAGCTTTTTGCTAAGGGTTTAGGGACAGAGACGGAGGTGATATCCCAACAAATGTATCTCATTGAGGGAGAAAAGAGCAAGATGTTGGCATTAAGGCCAGATGGGACAGCTCCGGTTATCAGGGCATATATAGAGAACGGGATGGAGGTTTTGCCTAAGCCGGTTAAACTTTGGTATATTGGCCCTTTTTTTCGGCATGAAAGGCCCCAATCTGGAAGGTACCGACAATTCTGGCAGTTTGGTTTTGAGACCATAGGCAGGAAGAATGCAGTGGTTGACGCACAGACCATTCAGCTCTTTGTGAATCTCTTAAGGGAATTAGGCGTCAAAAAAACACTTATTCAGATCAATTCAATCGGCTGTTCTAAGTGCCGTAAGCGGTATATTAAGAATCTCTTAGAGTTTCTGAGGAGCTATCGTTCTGAGCTATGTGTAGATTGCAAGAAGAGATTGAGAACAAATCCTTTACGCATCCTGGATTGTAAAAAAGAGAAATGCCAGAAAATTGTCCAGGAAGCACCCCAGATTCTAGATGGATTGTGCAAGAAGTGCAGCTACCATTTTAGAGAGGTCCTCGAGTTTTTGGACATCTTAGGCCTTCCGTATAAGTTGAATCCATATCTGGTAAGGGGTTTGGATTACTATACCAGGACGGTCTTTGAGATATTTCCTGATATCAAGAAAAAGACAGAAATTATGCCTTGCGCGCTGGTAGGTGGCGGCAGATATGATAATTTAGTTGAGCTATTAGGAGGAAAGCCAACGCCGGGCTGCGGAGCGGCTGCAGGGGTGGAGAGAATTATTGAGTTGATGAAGCAGCAAGGGATAAGGTCTCCCGAGGCTGATAGTCCAAAGGTTTTTCTAGCCCAGCTGGGCATTTCGGCCAAGAGAAGGGCATTGAAACTTGTTGAAGAGTTTCGCGAGGCGAATGTCTCAATCGGTCAGGGTCTTTCCAGGGATTCCTTGGGCGCCCAACTGTCGAAAGCGAGTAAGATGGGTACAAAATATGTGTTAATATTAGGGCAAAAAGAGGTGCTTGACAAAGAGATTATCTTAAGGGATATGGCAAAACAAACCCAAAAGACCATTAAGCAGAAAGACATTATTAAAGAGATTAAAAAGAAGATTAAATAAAGGTATTGCGTGTGAACTCATACAGTATTAACCGGACTTATTCGCAGCATACCGAAAAGCATATGCCACTAAAAATTTCTCGTAAAGAAAAAGAATCATCTCGGAAATTAATTCGGCGTTTTTCACTCATCATCCGGCGGACAGGCATCCTGCGGCGGGCAAGGAATATACGATTTTATCAAAAGCCTTTGAGCAAAAGCAAGAAAAAACGGGCTGCCCTAAGACGTGAAGTGATGAAGAAAAAATACGAAGCATTAAAAAAGGCAGGCAAGTATAATGCTCATAGATATTAATAATCTTACTGGTTTTGTTGTTGACGAAGATTTTTTAAAAGAGGCAACCAATAAGGTTCTAAAGGGGGAGCGGATGGAAGAGAAGAGAGAACTATCCATTGTTTTGATTGGCAAGCAAGAGATGAAAGCGCTAAATCGACGATTTCGCAATAAAGATAGAGCGACTGATGTACTGGCTTTTTCTGCGCCAAGCGTTATGATAGAAAATAAAGAAAGAAAAAGGATAGAACCAATAGGCGAGATTATTATCTGTCCCGCAGTAGTTAAGGAAAATGCCAGAAGCAAAGCAGGGGATTTCCAAAGAGAGTTAATATTGTGTTTAATCCATGGTATCTTGCATCTCTTAGGTTATGAACACGAAAGCAACGAGGCAAAAGCTATAGAAATGAAAACAAAACAGAATTATTATCTTAACCTAGCAGGATTCAATTAATGGGCCCCGGAATATAGCAATATAACAATATAATAATGTCCAAGAATCATCTTATCGTTGGTTTAGACGTTAGTAGTTCTTCAATCAAATTACTGATAGCCCGCTCTCGACCAGACAAGCCGGGTCTTGAGGTTTTTTCTAAGATTTCTAAACCATCTTTTGGCATAAGAAAAGGAGTGGTAATTGATACTGAAAAGGTTTCGGAGATTATCTCGTCTGTGGTTAAGAGCGCAGAGAATGATTGTGGCCAGAAGATTGAAGATGTTTTTGTTAATATCGGCGGGGCTCATATATTTTCTACTGATTCGCATGGGACAATTGCTGTTTCCAGAGCGGACCAAAAAATTTCAGAAGAAGATATCGAGCGGGTTATACAGGCAGCTCAGACGTTTTCTCTCCCTTCTAATAGAGAAATTTTAGCTGTTTTCCCCAAGGAGTTTATTGTCGATGGAGAAAAAGAGATCAAACAACCCTTAGGCATGGAAGGGGTAAGATTAGAAGCAGAGATTTTGGTTTTATGTTATTTTGCCCCCTATTTTAACAATCTTACGAAGGCGGTTTTAGATG
>CAZIIL010000009.1:0-1942 GCA_964539465.1 uncultured Candidatus Saccharibacteria bacterium | reverse complement strand
GATGCTGGTTTGCAGATTGGCCACATGGTTTGCAGCCCATTGGCAAGCGCTGAGGCGGTTTTGTCTCCGCGGCAAAAGGAATTAGGCGTCTTGCTAATAGATATCGGGGCCGGAACAACAGGATTCTGTATTTTTAAAGAGGGAGTTTTGATTGACGTAGGGATTATTCCTATTGGTTCGTTTCATATTACTAAGGATATTGCTACTGGATTAAGAACGGACATTGATACTGCCGAGAGGATAAAACTTCAGTTTGGCTCTTGTTTTCTGAAAGGGGCGAAAAGATTTAAAATAAAAGAGGTTTCTTCTGGTGAGCCCTTGGTCTTTTCTCATTCCCAGTTGGGCAAGATTATTGATGCCAGGGTTTCAGAGATATTTCAACAGATTCAAAAACAAGCCAAGAAGGATTCCTGTTCTAAGTTGCCCGGCGGGGCAGTGCTTTGTGGAGGCGGAGCAAGGTTGCCCAAGATTAAGGAATTTAGTAAGCAAGCGCTGAAGATGACTTCTCGCCTTGGCAAGATAACGGGCTTTTCCTTGAAACAAGATGATTCAGAGTGGGCATGCGCTTCTGGGCTGGTCTTAGAAGGCAGAAAGATTATGGGTGATGGTGGGGGTCCGATTCAAGGAGTTCTGGAAAAGTTGAAAAGAGCATTGAAGAATTTTGTACCATAAGAACGAGTCCTGTTAAATGCTGCTCCGCAGCAATTTCCCCTTCGGCGAAATTATTTAACAGGGCAAGCGCAGAAACGAAGGTTTCTTGCCGAAGGCAAGTTCCTTATCGTAGGCGAGCGAGTGGAAAGCAAAAACTTGTTTTTATCTTTCCCGAGCAAGCGTAGAAACGAAGGGTTTTATCCCTTATTATGACATTTAAGATAAAAATAAAAGTAGTGGGGGTAGGCGGCTCTGGTTGCAATGTTATCTCTCGTATGAAAAAATCAAGGTTTTCGGATATTGATTTAATTGCCATAAATACTGATGCCCAAGATTTAAAAAAGAAAAATGCAGATTTCAAATTGAGGATTGGCAGAAAGATTACCAATGGGCTAGGTGCAGGGATGAACCCTAATATAGGGAGAAAAGCAGCCGAAGAGCAGAAAGAAGAAATCATCCAACTTTTGGAGGGAGCAGATATTATTTTTATTACTACTGGTTTAGGGGGCGGAACCGGCTCGGGGGCAGCCCCGGTTATTGCTGAGATAGCCATGGGGCTTGAGGCGCTAACAATAGGAGTAGTAACAACGCCATTCTCTTTTGAGGGAAGCGGAAGAATTCAAATTGCTAAGAATGCGCTGAGGAAATTAAAAGAGAAGACAGATAGTTTGATTCTTGTTCCCAACGACAATCTGCTGAAGTTCTTAGAGCCGGGCATTTCTCTTATTAAGGCCTTCCAGTGTTGTGATGAGGTACTTTGGCAGGCGGTTAAGGGCATTTCTGACTTGGTTCTCCTGCCCGGCATTGTTAATGTTAATTTTGCTGATGTCAAATCAGTAATGAAAAATTCAGGCACTGCCTTTTTCGGGACAGGGACAGCCAGAGGAGACAATAGGGCAGTTGAAGCAGCTAGGTCAGCCCTTTCCTCGCCTCTATTGGATATCTCTATTGGCAAGGCAAGTGGTATCTTGTTTAATGTTTCCGGCGATTCTGATATTAGTTTGTATGAGATAAATGAGGCAGCCAAGGTGATAACTAAGAATGCTGGTTCAGATGCTAAGGTGATATTTGGGGCAGTTCAAGATGAAAAACTGAAAAAAGGGACAATGAAAGTAACCGTAATTGCCACTGGTTTCTGATCATTTTCAAGTGAGCGAGACAAATTGAACAAATTCATTTGTTTCGATTTGCGAGCGAGCGCAGAAACGAAGGTTTCTTGCCAAAGGCAAGTTCCTTATTTTCAAGTGAGCGAGACAAATTGAACAAATTCATTTGTTTCGATTTGCGAGCG
>CAZIIL010000008.1:0-17247 GCA_964539465.1 uncultured Candidatus Saccharibacteria bacterium | reverse complement strand
AGAAAGAAAAATTTCGACAAGGTATCAGGACATAACCAAACGCTCAAGCTGACCCCGAAAGCGTTCGGGGCAGTTGAGCTTCACGTTCGAATGAAAAGAAATGTTGCCAATAGGTATATCTATGGTATAAATATTGATTAAAGGGGGTGATAAACAATGAATGGACCAGCAAAAGCTGCCTTAATCTGCTCTGTGTTGTCGGGTACAACTGTAGGCATAGTGTCTCCAGCACCCGTAGCGATCCCGGCAGCAGTAGCAATATTTCTTATCACACTACCACTATGGATGATCCTTTTCCATATGGTAAGATAGATAAGCTACGTAGTAGAAGGACCCGAATCTCAAGCCAAGGGTTCTTCTTTTATTTTTTTATATTAAGATAAAGATAGATCTTTAGGATTGGAGGTGAAAAAAGTGGGTGATCTGAAATGGTTCCATTTACTAATTGCAGCATTGGTGGGGGCACTGGTAACCAGCGCCGCAGTGCTGGTTGGCGCAGCTCTAGCCCCTAAAGTAGGCATTGCGCCGCTAGTGGTCGGTGCCACCATAATCGGAGCAATCACCGGCTATCTGAGCACTAAGTGTCAATCTTATGAAAGGAGATGAAAGAAATGGAAACCGTAAGAATCGTTGTCACCGCCCTTGTTATCTTGGTTGGCGGAGGCCTCACCCTCCTGGGCCTTACCACCCTGGCAGCCATGGCTAGAAAAGCCATGAAAGGATAAGTACAGGCCGAAAGGTGGTTTTGTGAAAACAAGACCACTTTTCAACTATCAATTTAACACCCATCAACTTAATTTTTCTTGCTATTTAATATAAGAAACCTATATTGGGGTTTGACAAATTCTTATTGTCGTATTAAAGTTCAGAAGGAAGAAGGAGGTGATAGAGGTGAAAGGCTTGAAATGGTTTCACTCATTAACTGCGGTCCTAGTGGGAAGCCTGGTGGCAATCGGAGCCGCCTTGGCAGGAGCAACGTTCGTTGACTTCAGTCTTACTGCGGTGGTACTCAGTGCTGCTGCAGTGAGGGCGATCACCGGATATCCCCTCTGCCGCGTAGGTCGGCTGCCATGACTTCAAGGTTGAAAGTCATAGCAAAAAGAGCCCTGTCTTCAAGAAGGGCTCTTTAAATTTTCATTCCTAATTAGCAGATCACTCAATTTCTTAGACATCCTGCTCTCTAAAAGAATAATATTCTCTGGGTTCAAAAATGGTTTTATTGCCTCAAAAATCTTAGTTGGTCTTTCTAAAAATAGGATGTTAGTTTCTTCCATACCCGACGCAGCGTCTCCTTTCTTTATCTCTTCAAATCTATCTTTTGTGGTAATAATCGCCATATCGCAAACATTTCCTATGCTCTCGCCTATTTCAATATGCGCTCTTTTCGACGCCTCTCCCAGCTCAATCAAGCAGGGCATAATAACAATTTTCTTGCCAGAGAAAAGTTTTAGGTGTTCAAGCGCTGCCATCACTCCTTTTGGGTTAGCAGAATAAGAATCATCAATAATCCGAACCCCATTAACCCCTTTTGTTAATTGCATTGTCTTTTCAAATGGCTTGATTTTTTTACATACTCTACTGATTTCTTCTAAATTCATCCCCAACTCCCTTGCGCAAGAGATTGCCAGCAAAAGATTTTCAACATTCTGTCTGCCCACTAAATCAACTCTGAAATCAATCCTCTCTATGCTGAAAGAAGCTGAATCCTTTCTAATATCCAAATCTTTTATCTGCTCAACGACTGAACATTTAAGGGTTTTAAGTTTTGAAATACGATTTTGAGAGCTGATTAATTCATTATCCCAGTTTAATATCTCTGTTCCGTCCTTCGGAAGAGCATCAAGCAATTCAAACTTCGCTTTGATTATGTTGTTTTGGGACCCAAATATTGCCATATGCTGCTCATTGATACCCGTAAGAATACCTATCTGCGGTTGGACTACATTACACACTTGTTTAATCTTGCCCTTATTATAAGCGCCTATTTCGCATACAAAGATTTCATGCCCTGGACCCAAATCATTTAAAATAAGGCGCGCGATGCCTACTTCTGAGTTTTGGTTTTTAGATGTTTTCAAAACATTAAACTTTTCTGAAAGAATTAGCGCTAAAAATTCTTTTGTCGATGATTTGCCATAACTGCCAGCAATGCCAACCACAACTAAATTTTTAAATTTTTTTCTCTTTCTTTTAGCCTCGGCCAACAATCGTTTTTGCCAAATTAAGATAAAGGGTTGAAAACTTAAAATAAAAATAGAAAACAACAAAGGCGCTAAAAAATCAATTAAAGCCAATGTTAAAAAACCTGCTTTGCTTATTGGAATAAAAAATACACCATGCCAAATTCCAAAAACAAAGAGAATTGAAAGCAGAACCCCAGCACCCAAGATAAGAAGTGTTTTGGAAGTCAAAACTGGCCTTAATAATTTTCTCTTAAAAATCCGACTAACAAAAAAATATGCTTCTAACAAATAAATTGACAAAAGCAAGAATGATGGAATAAAATACTGCGGGATTAAGATAATAGCAAAAATAGAAATTATTTTTAACAAGTTCATCAAGTTAAAAATAATCTTTTTGCCCTTATGAGTTTGAAAATGATCTATGAGTCGTAGGAAGTGATACTCTTTCAGCTGCCATAAATATACCCAAAATAAAAGTTTTTTAACCATTATGGCCAACCATAGAAAAAGAAAAGTATAATACGCAAAAAAAAGGAACAGCATTAATTTTATAGTTCCTGAAGTAAAAATCTGAAAGAAAATTTGAGAAAAATCAAATGCCATAAACTATGTATTACTAACAAACTCAATGATTTTATGAGAGAGCAGTTTTGGAACTTCTATATTGGGACTATGTCCTATGCCTTCCAAGATTTCTATTCTTGAATTATCTATCTTTTCTTTTATTAATTTCCCATTAGAAAGTGGCAAAATTTTATCTTGAGCACCCCATATTATTAACGTTTTGTTTTTTATCATAGAAAGATAGAGAATTAAGTCCTCCCTTATCACATTCTTAAATGTTTCTCTTAAAAAACCCTTGGTTTCTAAATAATCCGTTTTCCTTACAATAAATCGATAAAACAACCTTCTAAGAAAGCCGTAACCCGGCAAAAAGGAAAATAACTGGAGAGAGTGGCTATAACGTTTTAAGATTCTTTTTTTCAGGTCTTTAACGGTGTTTTTGGATTCCACTCCACCAGATGAAATTAAAATCAATCCATTTAATTCTCCTGGATTTTTAGCTGCGTATTTTATCGCCATTCGCCCGCCAAAGGAATGGCCTAATAAATAAAATTTACTTTGAAGATTTTGTTTCTTAACAAAATCTTCTAACCACTCCACATAATCATCAAGATTCCATTGCTTTTCCAACTCGTTTTCGGGTTTAAAGCCAGGTAAGTCAGGAGCGACCACTTTAATCCCGGTAGCAGAAACTAATTCTTTTACTTTCTGCCACTTCTCTTTTGAACTCTGCCAGCCATGCAAAATAACTAAGGTTCTCATAAATTATCAGAGATTATCAGAGACCCGCTCTCTGTATCTTTTTAAAGCCCAAATATTTATGCAAAACCTTAGGTATCTTAACCAAACCATCTTTCTGCTGATAGTTTTCCAATATTGCCAATATTGGCCTGCCCAAAGATAGAGCGGTCCCATTAAGAGTATGAACAAATTCTAATTTATTTGTTTTTTTATTCTTATAGCGAATATTAAGCCGCCTGGCTTGAAAATCAGTACAGTTAGAAGTGGAATGGGTTTCTCTATATTTGCCTTGTCCAGGGAACCATGCCTCTATATCGTACTTTGCTGCTGCTGAGTCACCCAGGTCCCCAGAACACATCTGAATAACACGATAAGGTATCCCTAACGCTTGCATTAGTTTTTCTTCAATGGAAAGTAAAAAATTATGTTCTTCTTCCGATTTCCCCGGATGGCAGAAACTAAACATCTCCATTTTGTCAAACTGATGAACCCTGAATATCCCTTTCGTATCTTTCCCGTAAGAACCTGCCTCTCTTCGAAAACAGGTGGAAAAACCGAGATATCTTCTCGGCAGTTCATCTTCTCGAAAGCTCTCATTTGCATGCATTGCGCCTATGGCCTGTTCCGAAGTACCGACAAGATAAAGATTGTCTTTTTCAAGAAAGTAAATCTCTTCTTTTCCCCTTTCAACATAGCCCATACCCTTCATCATCTCCGGTCTCAACAAAACAGGCGGAATAATAGGGATAAAGCCCTGCTCTAAGAGGTTGTCTAAAATAAAATTAATGAGAGCAAACTCAAGTAGGACAGCTTCTTTTTTAACAAAGCCAAAACGCGTGCCAGAGGTTTTAGCCGCTCTTTGGGTGTCAATAAGGCCTAAGTCCTCGCCTAATTGCCAATGTTCTTTGGGTTTAAAACCAAATTTAGGCAATGTTCCTACCTTTCTCAAAACAACATTCTCTGACTCATTTTTGCCATCAGGCACATTTGGAAGGGGCGGATTGGGAATCGAATAAAGGATTTGTTGATACTCATTTTCTAAACCCTTTAAAATCTCTTCTTTCTGAGAAACGCTTTTCTTGATTGCTTTCGCTTTTTCTATTAACTCGGGCGTTCTTTGCTTGGACATCGCTTCTGCCATACTATTCCTTTCAGCCCTCAATGCCTCAATCTCCTGAAGCACTTCTTTCCTCTGCTTGTCTATGTCTAATAATTTATCAATATCAACCTTAACCTGCTTTTTTCGGCATGCCTCTTTGATGAAATCGGGATTCTCTCGAATAAGTTTTATATCTAACATAATATTTGCTTGAATTGTAATTTGATGATTTAAGAATATATTGGATTGAATATCAGATATCCAATAATTATTTGTCTTTTGGACGCATCAACGGAAAGAGAATAACATCTTTGATTGAGTGTTGGTTGGTCAAAAGAGATACAAAACGGTCTATACCCATGCCCCAACCAGCCGTCGGCGGCATCCCATATTCCAATGCCTGGATATAATCCTCATCTAAAACCTCGTGCTCCTTGAGCCCTCTTTTTGCTAATCTTTCCTGCTCTAACCAACGTTCCTTTTGGTCCGCGGGGTCGTTAAGCTCACTATAGGCCTTGAGAAGTTCGTATCCTACGCATAAAAGTTGAATGCTTTCAATCTTGGACAGGTCGCTCTCCTTTCTCTTTGCCAAGGGCATCAGTCCTGCTGGATGGTCAATGAGAAAACATGGCTGAATTATTTTAGGCCGGCAATATTCTTTATACAAAGCATCTAAAATAGGACCATATCCAATGGTTCCTGAAATATCAAGTTTCAATTTTCTATCACGAATACTCTTTTTTAAATCTTTTTCTGTTTTAACTTCATCAATATCAATGGCAGTATATTTTAGAATTAAATCCCGATAAGTAATTCTTTCCCATGGCGGCGTAAAATCTAATTTATGTTTTTGAAATTCAATTTTCAGGCCTCCACAAACTTGTTTAATAATATAGCAAAGCATTTTTTCCGTGAAATCCATCAGGTCGTTGTAATCAGCATAAGCCCAATAAAACTCTAACATTGTAAATTCCGGGTTGTGCTGTTTATCTATGCCCTCATTCCTGAAATCTTTATTAATTTCATAAACCTTTTCAAAGCCAGCCACAATCAATCTCTTCAAATAAAGCTCATCAGAAATCCTCAAATAGAGTTCAATATCTAAGGCATTGTGGTGGGTAGTGAATGGTCTGGCGCTAGCGCCGCCATAAATGGGCTGGAGCACTGGCGTCTCAACCTCTAAAAAACCCTGCTTATCAAGATATTCCCGCAAAAGCCGTATAACTCGAGTTCTTTTCTCAAAGACGGCTCTTACAGCAGGGTTCATCAAGATGTCCAGATATTTCTTTCGATATCTTTCCTCTATATCCTTTAAGCCATGCCACTTTTCTGGCAGGGGCTGGATTGATTTAGCTAAGAGTTCGAAATCCGAAGCCAAGATGCTTTTTTCTCCTGTTTTTGTCTGGAATAAGGTTCCTGTAAGTTCAATAAAATCACCGATATCAAGATTTTCGCCGAAAAATTTATATTTTTCTTTGCCTAGCACGTCTCGTTTTAGATATGCCTGCATTCTCCCAGTCCCATCTTGAAAATGTAAAAAACAAGAACCGCCATGGCTTCTTGTAAGCTGAATCCTTCCGACTAGAACAATCTCTTTTTCAGCTTTTGCTAATTTATCAAAACTTAAAAGCGCCTCGGAAATCTTGTGAGTTCTTTTGGTCTTGGCTGGATAAGGATTAAGCCCTGCTTTTTTGACCCTTGCCAATTTCTCTAACCGGTCCTTTCTAATTTGGTCTATTCTTGCCATCAAAAATAGTAAGTTTACTCATATTAACCCTTTTTCTTGTCTGGGTCAAAGCAAAATTGTTCAATCTTCCAGATTGAACAAAAATGAAATGTCGAGAACAGTTCTCGACAGATAGTCATACTGAGCGTCTTGTCCCCCGTCATTCTGAGCAAAGCGAAGAATCTCTCGTAGCATAACGGGCAGACCACGGGATTCTCCGTCGCGGAGTTTACACTGAGCTCGCCGAAGTGCTCCTTAGAATGACACTACTTACCTCGTAAAATACCAATTCAAGACCTCTTTAGCCACTGGTAGGGCCGCCACCTGCTCTTCTGGCACATTTTCGATCATTACGGTCAAAACAATCTCTGGGTCATCGTATGGAGCAAAAACAGTAACCCAGTTATGATAATAATCCTTTTTGGAGGTCTGGGCTGTTCCCGTCTTGGCGGCTACTTTTACTGGCAGGTCTTCCAATATATGACTGGAACCATATATTACCGCATCCCTCATCCCTTCTCTTACAATCTCTAAATTCTCTTCATCAGCAAAATCTTTGTTGACAACCTCCGGTTCAAATCTTTTAATAGTATTCTTCTCCTTATCTATTATTTCTTTAACCAGCATTGGTCTTAGAAGATTGCCACCATTAGCAATGGCAACAAATGAATCTATCACCTGAATAGGACTAATGGAAAGATATCCTTGTCCGATGGAAAGATTGTAGGTGTCGCCCGGAAGCCATATCTTTTGGGACTCATCTTCAAAATATTGGTTCTTCCATCGCTTATCAGGTATTAGACCCTCTCTTTCTCCGGGAATATCAATGCCACTAAGATGACCCCAGCCAAAGGACTCTAAATATTGTTTTATCTTTTCCTCACCTAAGCCTTTAATGTTACCGTGGCCGCCCCCAATGGTATAGAAATAAACATTACAGGAAACCGCAATCGCTTTTCTTAAATCAACCCAATTATGGGTTGTCCAGTCATGAAAAATCCAGGGCTCATCTGGGAACCAGGGGTTAGGCACTTCTATTTTCCCCTCGCACAAGATACTCCTCTCTGGCGAAATAATTCCTTCTTCCAGCGCAGCGGCAGCAATTAATGGTTTAATTGTAGAACCAGTAGGATAGACAGCAGAGACACATCTATTCCAAAAGGGATTTAATGGAGAATTGAAAACCTCTTCCCATTCTGAAGGGCTCAATTTCTGAGAAAAAAGATTATTATCAAAACTTGGCAGCGAAACTAAAGAGAGAACTCCGCCTGTTTTCGGGTCCATTGCCATAGCAGCTCCTGCTTTTGCTCCCGATTGTTTAAGGGAATGTTCTAGGGTTTGAGTGAGTTTTTCCTGTAAGCCCGAATCCAACCATAGAATTAAGCTATCGCCATCGTACGGCTCAGAGACCTTTCCCCGTGAAGTCTCTTTTGAGAAGATATCTTTTTCTACCAACGTCTCACCCTTCTTGCCCCTTAGAATATTCTCATAGGATTTTTCCAAGCCCGACTTACCAATAAAATCAAATGGAGAATAGTTCTCGGGTCTTTCTAATTCTTCATCCTCTGCCCTGCCCAAAAAACCAATGATATGGGAAAAGGCAGGACCTGAGACGTATGTTCTTTTTGTGTTTTCCTCCACCCTGAAGCCATGCAGATCATCAGTCAAGGAATCAAGAATAACTACGGCTTCGTGGTTTAAATCATCAGCAATGAGGACCCTGTCTGAATCGCTATTTTCTATTATGTTTCGTAGGACATCTGGCGTAATATCTATAATATCTGAAATTGATTTTAGAGTTCTACTTATTTCTTCTTCTTGAAATAAATCAGTTTTATCGCAAATTAAATCAAAACTAGATTTGTTAAAAACTAATTGTTTAAGGTCTTTATCGTATATAACTCCCCGCGCGGGTCTTTTAAAATAACTTTTTTGGTAATTCTTCTGAGAAAGAAGAAAAAAATCTTCATAGTTAATGGCTTGAAGTTGAAAGGTTTTTAGAGCCAATAAAAAAATTAAGGAGAGCAGAAGAAATGGAAAATATTGCAGGGTTTTTCTTTTGAGAGGCACCTCAAATCTCTTCTGAGAGAGCATCTCTCCCCCTTGAGATAAAGCGTCCAATAAGATTTCCTGCGGTTCAATCTCTTCCTTGACGCTCGTCCTTATTCTCTTGCCTTTGAGATTTTTAGGGATTTTAAAGCTAAACATAGAATAATTACCATAGAACCATATAGGGTCCTAAGCAGGATAAATCTATCCAAAATAAACCCTCGACTTCTGATCATAAAATAATCAAAAAGGACAAGGGCTTGCTCATAAATAAGCGCAAATAGGACAAAGAACAAGATAAAAACAAGAATATTCTCTCTTCTAATATTCTTTAACAGATTTTCCAAGAATATAACCTCTGCCGATAAGACCAAAATCGAAATGCCCATATGTCTATTGCTAAAAATATCTAAAAAAAATCCTGCCATGCATGTATTAAGAAGTATAAAGGTTAAGTGTTTTTTCTCCCTAAAAATCAGGAAAAACAAAAAGACCAAGATAAGATTCGGCGTTTGGCCTAAGATATTGAAATAAGTAAAAAAACTCGTTTGAAGAAGAGCAAGAAGATAAAAAATTAAACAAGAAACAATTAATTCTTTAGCCCGCATATACTACATAAAGTCAATAACAGATTATAAAATTGTTTGGGCTTTTACTAATTTCCATATCCCAACACCACAAAAACATTCATCAGGTCTTTGAAATCAAAAGCAGGTATTAATTCTGCTTGCTGGTAAATATTCAGGTCTGATTTTTCAATACTGCCGATTTTGCCTACCAGAAGGTTTTTTGGAAAAATATTTTCTAAAGAAGTGGTAACTACATTATAGCCCTCCTCAATTTCTTCTTCCCTGGGAATGAAATCAAGAAAAAACTGCCCATTATTCTTGCCCTCTACTTTGGCAATAATATTATTCTTTTCTATCTTTGCGGGAAAACTCATTGCCTTATTGGTAATAAGCGTTACCCTTGAGAAATTTTCCCATACTTCGCTAACACTGCCGACAAGGATTCTTCGCGAATCAATAACAGTCATACCCTTAGAGATTCCGTTTTTTTCTCCTTTATTAATGACTAGGAAGTCATCTTGGGAATCCTTCGAAATGATATCTGACAATAGAAGACGGAAGTCATTTTGTAGCCCCAGCTCTAATGTCTCTCTCAAGAACTTGTTTTCTTGCTCCAACCCACTCATGCGAACCAATTCACTTTCCAGGTTTTTGTTTTCAGCTAAAATAGTTTTGTTTTGTTCATAAAGCTTTTCTTTGGCAGACAATGCCATAAAACGCTCCGATATTTTATTTCCTAAAGAAAGAAATGTTATCTGAGTATTTTCAGAAAGAAGATAAAAAAGATTTCGGATTGGACCTCCGAGTAAGAATAAAAAAAGACTAATGAAAATTATAAACAAAAAAATTAAAAATCCTGTTTTCCCCATTAGATTATTATAAGAGATTTTACTAAGAATGAAAACAAGGATCAGAACGTAATCCAATTCAGAGCATATCTCCAAGCCACGCATGTACCAAATAAAAAAAATCATATCCAATTCACGAGAGCTACCTACTTTCGCACTTAAAAGCACTATCATCGGCCTTGGCACATTTCACTTCTCTGTTCGGAATGGGAAGAGGTGGGACAATGCCAGCATAGCCCTCATGAGATGGATATGATTTTTTCCTTCTTGTAAGAAGTAAAACAATAATTATTAATCGCTGGCTAAAGATAAACGGATTATTAGTAATGCTTGGCTCAACCCTTTACAGGGCTTACACCTACATCCTATCAAGGTTGTAATCTCCAACCTTCCTTTAAGTCCTAATCTTGAGGTTGGCTTCGAACTTAGATGCTTTCAGTTCTTATCCATTCCCAACTTAGCTACCCAGCAATGCCGCTGGCGCGACAACTGGTACACCAGAGGTTGGTCCATCCCGGTCCTCTCGTACTAGGGACAGATCCTCTCAAGACTCAACGCCTGCAGTAGATAAGGACCGACCTGTCTCACGCATTTCATTTTTATGAAACGGACTATTCTTTCATCCAGCATATAATAAATTATGTGCTGGAGATTGGCGTATTATGGAAATTATTGAATTTCCATCTTCGTATTAAATACGAAAGTCTCTACGGGGCTATAATAATTTTTCTTTTCTAAGATAAAACTCTACTTTCTGGCTATTGATGCTTCTTTTGGCAGAATAATTTATTTCTTCAAAACGATCAATCATTCTGGCCAATTTCAGAAAATCTTTCCCGCTTTTTACCTTCTTCTTAAAAGAAAGTATTTTTAGCATCAACTCAGCCTGTTCCTTTTTCAGAACAATATAAGGTAGTACTGTCTCGATTACTTTTTTTATACCAAGAACATCACCAATAGTATATTCTACAATGCCGTCTTTTCTTTTCCGCAAATAACCAACCACTAAAAGATCCTTTATGTGTTCTAAAATCCTAACTTTATCTTTTTTCTGAAAGAAAACAATATACGGCGCTATCTGGAAACCAAAATGGTAGGAATTGTTCGGCTTAAGCCGAACATAGATACTGCCATCAGCATCCAAAAAGCCCGCGATAAACGCTTTATCTGTTTCTTTCATAAGAAATCTTATTAAGCTTCCCTCGGAATTATCCTAACATATGACGGTCCATCATACAAGGATTTCTCCGATATGAGCCAATTTCTCTATAGAGGATTACTCCCCTATGCCGCCGTGACTCGTATGTCTTTGGGGGCTCAGACGGTTCATAAGCCAAATCGTTATTTTCGCTTATAAACGGTCTGAACCCAGCTCACGTGACGCTTTAATTGGCGAACAGCCAAACCCTTGGGAGCTTCTTCACCCCCAGGATGCGCCGAGCCGACATCGAGGTGCCGAACCGAGCCGTCGATATGAACTCTCGGGCCCGACTAGCCTGTTATCCCTAGGGTATCTTTTATCTGTTGATCTTCGGCGTTTCTACAAACAACCGTCGGTTCACTAAGCCCTGGTTTCCCATCTGCGCGCAATATCCTGCTTGCAGTTAAGCCGGCTTATCCCTTTGTAGGACCACTCCGATTTCCATCCGGAGTTAGCCGACCTTTGGACGCCTCCGTTACCTTTTAGGAGGCGAGCGCCCCACTCAAACTGCCCAGCACCCACTGTCCCCACTATCAAAAGCGGGTTAGAATTATCATTTTAAAAGGTGGGTATTTCACTGGCGACTCTATCTGCCCCGAAAGGCAAACTTCAACGTCTCCCCACTATGCTACGCATCCAAAACAATAACTCAATAGGAACCTACAGTAAAGATCCTAGGGTCTTTCTGTCTGGCTGCAGGTAACCGGCGTCTTTACCGGTCTCGCAATTTCACCGAGCTGCTCCTGGAGACAGTCCCCCAGTCGTGAAGCCTTTCATGCGGGCCGGAACTTACCCGGCAAGGGATTACGCTACCTTTGGACCCTCAGAGTTAGGGCCGACGTTTACCCAGGGCTTCATCCACTCAGCTATCCAGCGCATAAATTATGTACTAGACAACCGGCAGATTTAACACCCAGGCACTGGTCAGGCCTCAGCCCCTATACATCCTCTTGCGAGTTAGCAGGGACCTGTGTTTTTGATAAACAGTCGCTAGGGGTTCGTTCGCTGCGGCCTGCACATAACAAGTTATGCACAGGCAGGCTTTATCCCGAAGTTACAGCCACTTTTTTGCCTAGTTCCTTCAGGAGCTTTCACTCGTTGGCCTTGGTACACTTATACCCACCCACCTGTCTCGGTTTTCGGTACGGTTTCAACACTTTTAGCTCTTGAGGGCTTTTCTGGGAAGCTTGCTCACCCAAGTTCATCTCAGCGAACTGAGATTTCCCGACAATCCTTAGATAAATCCTGAGATTGCCGACGGAAATCCAATAATCCGCTTGGGTTACTAAACTTCGTCCCCCTCTTGAAAAAGTGTTGAAGGGCCGGAATATTAACCGGCTGTCCATCACCTACCCCTTTCGGGTTCGGCTAAGGACCGCCTAACCCTGGGTTGATTGTCATTGCCCAGGAAACCTTAGGTTTTCGGCCGACAGGGATCTCACCTGTCTTGCGGTTACTCATGCCAACATTCTCACTCCCTTTCCCTCCACAATACCTCACGGTACTGCTTCAGCAGAAAAGGGACGCTCCCCTACCCCCAGCACATGACTTACACCGTCTTCGACAATTTCGCGCAAAGCGCGGTGTAAGTTATGTGCTGAGTCGCATCTTCGGTATCAAACTTAAGTCCCGTGAATTTTCGGCGCAAGATTCCTTGACTAGTGAGCTATTACGCACTCTTTAAAGGATCGCTGCTCCTAAGCAAACCTCCTAGCTGTCTGAGCAATCTCACTTCCTTTGAAACACTTAGTTTGAATTTAGGGACCTTAGATGGCGATCTGGGCTGTTTCCCTTTTGACTATGAAGCTTAGCCCTCACAGTCTGACTGCCCACAAACATTTCTTGGCATTCGGAGTTTGGTTGGAATATCCGAGATAAACCCTAGATTATTCCATTCAGTAGCTCTACCTCCAAGAAACTCTATCCATATAAATGGAAAGTGGACGCTAGCCCTAAAGCTATTTCGGGGAGAACCAGCTATTCCCAGGCTCGATGGGCATTTTACCTCTTGCCACAGGTCATCCCAAGTTTTTGCACTAACAACGGGTTCGGGCCTCCATCTACTTTTCAGTAGGTTTCACCCTGCCCATGGCAAGCTCGCCTGGCTTCGGGTCTCCCGCACATAACCTGCCAGATAAACTGGCAACGCATTTTTAATACTTGCTTTCGCTCCGCCTCCGCCCCAGAAGGGCTTAGACAAGCTATGTACTGGAACTCGTTGGCTCATTCTTCAATAGGCACGCAGTCATCCGCCAAATTGGCAGACTCCTACTGCTTGTAAGCAAATGGTTTCAGGTTCTATTTCACCGGCCTCACCGGCCTACTTTTCACCTTTCCCTCGCGGTACTGGTTCACTATCGGTGAGAGGATAGTATTTAGCCTTAGCAAGTAGTTTTGCTAGATTCCCACAAGGTTGTCTTTTCTCGTGGTACTCAGGAATAATAACCAGGAAGATCTTTAATTTTCGCCTACGGGACTTTTACCTTCTTTGGTAGCCCTTTCCAGGGTCTTTCGGCTAATTAAAAATTTTGTAACTTCCCGGGCTAAGCCCAGTTATTACCCTACAACCCCCAACACATAACTCACACTGTCTTCGACAATCTCGCGCGAAGCGCGGTGTAGGTTATGTGTTGGGTTTAGGCTCCTCCCTTTTCGCTCGCCGCTACTAAGGGAATAGATCTTGTGCAAAGCACAAGACATTGTTTTCTTTTCCTTCGGGTACTGAGATGTTTCACTTCCCCGAGTTTGCTCCCAGATAAACTGGGTGATTCGTTTTCAAAACGAAACGGGTTTCCCCATTCGGAAATCTCCGGATCAAAGGTTGCATGACACCTCCCCGGAGCTTATCGCAGTCACACCACGTCCTTCGTCGCCTTCCTCTCCCAAGGCATCCACCATTTGCTCTTAATTTTACCTTTACCCGATAGGATTCGAGCTAGCATCAATTTAGCGGAGCGAATTTTATTTAGATTCAAGGCGCTTAGTCGTGAAATGTGCCTTTAGGCACATAAGCGACTAAGCAACAAAGAATCTGGATAAAATTCACCCGCCTACAGGGAAGCAAAAGAATTGGCCAATTCTTTTGCTTCTAATCTTGATGATAGTTCGAATCCTACCGGGCTTAGCCAGCAATTAATAATTACTGTCTTTATTCAATTGGTAAGGTTCTTTCACATCAATCATTGTCAGGCTTTAATAAAAAAACCGCTGTAGGAAGCGGTTCGGCCAAAGAATGAAAAATCAGAAATTAATCGCCGCTTCCATGAATTGGTATTTTATTTCCTTTTTGCATACTGGCATTATTTTAGCAAAATAAAATATATTGTCAACCCCATTAAAATCTTTGCCCGATAGGATCTAAGCCAGTATCAACTTTAAAAGTGAAAGAATGGGTTGGACCCTGTTGGACCTAACAAAAAAAACCCATACCACAAACAGATTGGGTTCTTTTTGCGCTTTTTATTCTTATCTAAACTTCCCTATCTTAACTTATTCTTTAGTTCTCTTAGAATCTCGGCTGCAATGTCTTTGCCGCCCAAACCAAAAGACAAGCCAAAAGCAAGAGCAAGCATCCCTACTAACCCGCTGAATAGGGTAAGGGCTAATTGCCGGGCAATCCCTAATTGGACAAGTATTGCTAAGATTGCAAAGGCGAGAATAGACCATTTTACCAGCATTCCAGCAAATTTTGCGTATTCTATCCGGGCTTTTTCAACAGAGGCAACCACAAGCTTTTGCAAGATGTCTGATAAGACTACTGCAACAACAAAAATCAGAACAGAAACAATAACATTGGGGACAAAACTCAGAACTTCTCGCAAAAAAACAGCAAATTGGAGAAAACCCAGTATTTCGACCGCTGCCAGCAAAAACACAAAAACCAAAATCCATTTAACAGCCATTCCTACAAAATTCGATGCATCCGTCTTAAACTCGGCCTCTTTGAAGGCTTTAGCCCAGCCCGCCTTTTTGAACATTTCGTCGAATCTTAACTTGCCAAGAACCTTGGCTACTAATTTTCCGACAAAACTAGCAAGCAGCCAACCACAGCCAAAAACAAGCAACGCTCCCAATATCTTAGGAACAAGCATTAAAAACCCCTCCCAGAGATTAAGTAAGGCCTCTCGTGTGATTAAGTACCATGTCGAGGGAATTCTTTCAATCATATTTTAAAACGATTAAATACTTAAAAAGTCGACCTTTCTTTTATTTCCATATTATAGCAGATATTTTGTCAAATATTATAATAATAAAATTACAATAAGAAATTAATACTTCTGTTTCTTAAACTCCGTCGGAGTTTGACATTGCTTTTTAAAATTTTATAATAGGACTAGAGGTAAACAAACCTTAACAAGCTTCGGCTGAGAGAAAATAAGGAGATAGCGACGCCTGCGAGGTATCTGCGCATTGCATCTTTGAGGTAGAGGAATAAGTCCTTATTTCCTGCCAGCCGAAGCTTGTTTGAGTTCGGTGTCCCGCCAAATGGCGGGATTGCGCAAAATCTTAGCATTTCTAGAGGGTGAGTAATGTTTTCTTTACCGGATGAGGAAAGAAATTGGGGAGAAAGTGGTATCGCGGCATTGGAGGCAATTATCCTGTTGATCGCCTTCGTGATCGCCGCCGTCTCCATCTTCATTATCGTCTCGGCAGGCGAGGCTGAACCACTAGTCCTATCAGAACCGGAATGCCGCGTTTATTACGCGGCAGGCTGGGAGAACCCGGAGGTGGAGGCCAAAAAGGCAGTTACTCTTAGTGCGCGCCTCGATGCAGCAGGAGTTTGCCAGATTTTGAGTTGGGAGAGTCCCTGGTGGGAAACCTGGGCAGTTTGTTTTCAGGACCAGGAAAAAGTAGAACTCTGCGAGGGTCCACCGCCCACTCCGATCCCAACCCCACTGCCATAAGCGGTCGTTATCCGGATCCCGACAGGTTCCCGAAAGGGGGCCTGTCGAGGATGCCGGGTGGTTAACCTAGGAAAAGAAGTTTGAAATTATTGTCTTTCATTTTTTCTTTATTCCATTTGTTGGCCGACGGCCGCTATTTATATGGTAAGAAACTATTTCTTATCCTATGGTACTTGGCAATTTGTTGGTAAAAAATTCTAACCTTACCCGATAGACATCACAGATAACAAAGACAAATGTTTAAAGTTTCACTTTAAACAAAAAAGTCGAGAATTATTCTCGACTTTTTTTGGTGGACCCGGGGAGATTCGAACTCCCGACCTCCGCAATGCAAATGCGATGCTCTACCAATTGAGCTACAGGCCCATTCTTCTATTACCAACGAGAATTATTCTCGTTGATGGATGTAGCTCTTTCTCCATTATCTTACCAAATTTAACTCATAAATCAAGACGAAAAATCTAAATCTCTGGCCCCCGACTACATACAATTCTCGCTGGTGGTTTTTATAGAGAATCAAAAAACGAAGGATTCTCCTTCGTTTTTTTAGTTTGTTTGAACGAGCCTCCTTTTTTGTCTACTCGTGCTTGCCCGGCTAGAGTTTCCTCGACAGGTCCTTCCTAGCCCGCGAGGTCTTAGTCAATCACAGCTAACAGTCGCAACCCATCCTTTTCCCTCTCGGGAAGCGACGGGTTCGGGACCATGCCGACTATTCCATGTGTCTCCACCATCAAAGGTAATGACAGAAAACCACATTACTTCCTCTGGGCCCCAATAAGTACGGACTCCCACACGGCCAAGGCCTTCAAGAGTTTCATCGAAATCAGCGTTTTCTAGTACCAACTCAAAGGTCCAGCCACCGAAATTAGCCGTTAGTGTTTGCGGTCAGTCAGCGCAGCATTTTTGGCTGGCAGGCAGATATGACTCCACCCAACCAGTCCAGGGCTCCTCCCAGCTATACCACATAAAGGCTGCAGGCGGATTCCACTTAGAAGCAAGCGGCCCAAGGCCTTCGTCAAAATCCCAAAGTATAGTAGCGCATTCCTCAGTTTTCTCGATGATAGTAGGATAGAGGAGGGAGCTCTCCGACTTCATTGAGTAGATAATGGAATGTGATTGCCCGTCCAAAAAGAAAGTGTCTGTAAAGACCTCCTTGGCTGACATGATCGGCCATTCCTCGACAGCAAAGGTCTCCGACAACCAACCCTCCTTTGCTAAAATACAGAAGCCTGGCCCAGGGCGATATCTGGCCGCTGACAGCCAATAACTAGAGCCCGATGCGGTCCAGTAAACGACCGTTGGCGGGCTCGAATCGAAGCGAATCGCGATGATCTGGCTCAGCCGAATTTCCTCTTGGCCTCCA
>CAZIIL010000007.1:0-18192 GCA_964539465.1 uncultured Candidatus Saccharibacteria bacterium | reverse complement strand
CCTTGTTATCTATAATTCTGTGCTCGGTGATTTTTCTAATCGTGAAGAGAATCTTTTCCAAAATAATTTTAATTAATCTCTCGGGAAACTTAGCCAAGGTGGAAGGAGTAGACATTAAAAAATATAACTTTATTTTTCTGGCATGTATCGCTCTTGCAGTCGCTTTAGGTATTAAGATAACGGGCTCCCTGTTAATGGGAGCATTAGTAATTACTCCGGCAGCAATAGCGCGCAATATCGCTCATAATCTACATCAATATTCTTACGGAGCGATTGTCATCGGAGCTGGAGTGTGCGTGTTAGGCACCCTATGTTCTCGTGCCATAGGGCTGGCAGCAGGACCTATCATTATTTTAACAGCCAGTTTTATTTTTTTGATTTCTATGTTTTTCAAGGAAAAAATCTACTAGCTATAAAGATGCTCCGGAGGGCTCAGAAATCCTTAGAACAGCCAGCAGAGATCGAATAGAGTATAAAATGGGCTATCAAAGATAGCCCATTTTCAATTAGATTAACGAAAGAGACAATGCTTATGCTTTAGAAATCCTTTTTACATATTCGCCGGTTTCAGTGTTCACCTCAATAACATCATTCGCTTGGATAAATAGAGGAACATTTATTTTTGCTCCTGTCTCTAAAACTGCTGGCTTAGTGCCTGATTGAGCGCTTTGTCGCTTAATCGCTGGAGCGGTCTCGCCAATTCTTAAGGCAATCTTGACAGGCATCGAGATATTCGCCAGCTCACCCCTAAAAAATAAACTATTGATAGATTGTTGCGGTTTTAAGAAATTGGCCATCTTACCTATTCTGCTGCCCGAGAGCGTAAAACGCTTACCCGGATTTTCATCCTCGCAAAAGACAAAATCGTCTCGATGTGAATACAAAAATCTCAAGCAACGCTCAGAAATATCCGGTTCTTCAAAGCTATCAGATGGCCTGAATGTCCACGCAACACTTTCCCCAGTAATCAGATTCTTAATCCTTGCCTGCAGCACGGATTGGCCCCTGCCCTTAAACATGGGCGCGGATTCAATTATTTCACAGGGCTGATTATTGAGGAGTATCCGTGCTCCCTTTTTTAGTTCTGAATAAGATGGCATAGTTTTACTTTATAATCTTCCATTCAATATCGCGTTCCTTGGCGTTAAACTCCAGCCAGTCGCCTTCCGGAGAAATTACATACCACTTTCTCCTTGTTTCTGACCAGACCATTGGGTCACCGCAATAATACGGTTTTTTAACAATCTCTTTTGGCTTTAATCGGTCAAGCTCTAACCATCTTTTGAAAACTGTCTCTATCGTATAGTCCAAATTTCTTGATTTAGCCCACTTAGATACAATATCAATCGATTTCTTCGCTTTTTCAATCGAACCGGCTAATTCCAAGAGTTGCTTTGCTGGCTTGGTATAACGAGCATAAACAATCTTTCTTTTTTTAGCATCACTTTTTAATTCCTTTAAACTAATATCCTTGCTCTTAAAATAATAGGTAACAATTTGACGAATCACTGTCTCTTGTTCCAATTTTTCATAATAATCAATCTTCCCTTTTTTTAGATATTCTTCAATCTTTTTGGCAATACTTGAGCCTATCCCTGGGATCTGCTCAAGACCCTGACGCCCTTGTTCTTTATACAGCGAGGCGATATCTTCGGGTAATCCCTCAAGTGCCCGCGCCGCCTTTCGGTAAGCAGAAGGTTTAAAAGCAACACCCTTAATATCTAATAGATTAGATATCTCATATAGTATATTGACAAGTTTACGATTAGGCATTTTTATATATTTTAACAGATGGAATCCGGCCCCTTGAGCTCGGCACTTAATACATTAATTGAATTTTATCATATTTTTGCTATATTTTAAGAGTATGACACAACGGATATTTATTGCCATCAATCTGCCTGAAGAAATAAAACAGGAGATATTCAAGCTCCAAAAAAAATGGCCCACCCTTCCTTGTCGATGGGTTAAACAAGAGAACCTCCATCTAACCTTGGCTTTCTTAGGCAATATTAGCGAGAAAGAATTATTAAAGGTAATAGAAATTGTGAAAAGAACCTCTAAGAGCATAGGAGCTTTTGAGATTTCTCTTGATAAGACCTGCTATGGACCTGATAAAAAGATAATACCGCCCCGGCTTGTCTGGGTCGAAGGGAAAGAAGTTAAAGAACTTTCAATCTTAAAACAAGATTTAGATAAATTTTTGTCAAAAGAAATAAATTTTAGGCCAGAAGACAGAAAGTTCAAGCCCCATATCACCTTAGGAAGAATCAAAAAATGGAATTGGCGGAGGATTCCTTTGGAAGAAAGGCCTGACATTGACTTGGGGGTTTCTCTAGAATTCCCGGTTAGGTCTATAGATGTTATGGAGAGTCGACTTAAAAAAACAGGAGCAATATACGAAAAATTGGCGTCATTTCCACTAGTTATCAGTTAGATTCCTGCCTGCTAGCAGGCAGGAATTAGAAATCAAACATCTATGAAAATTCATTTTATCGGCATTGGGGGAATCGGGGTCTCAGCTTTAGCCAGATACTACATAAAAAGGGGCTGGGAGGTTTCCGGCTCTGATATAGCCGAGTCCGAAATCACCCAAGATCTGCAACGATTAGGAGCCAGTATCTCTATTGGTTTCCACAAGCCCGAAAACATAAGCACTGATGTTAAAAAGGTAGTCCACAGCGTAGCGGCAAACAGAAATAACCCTGAATTAGAAGAAGCAAAAAGATTAAATATCCAAACCCAGACCTATCCTCAGGCATTGGGAGATTTAACCAAAGAATATTTTACTATTGCCATCTGCGGCGCTCACGGGAAGGGGACTACTACTGCCCTCATTTCTCTTATCCTTATCGAGGCAGGGTTTGACCCAACCGTTATTGTCGGCACCAATCTTAGAGAATTCGGCGGAGGAAATTGTAGAGTAGGGGAATCAGACCATCTTGTTATTGAAGCAGATGAATACCAAAAGGCATTTTTGAATTATTGGCCTCAGATTATTGTGGCTACCAACATTGATAAGGAACATCTGGATTGTTATCGGGACGTAGAAGATATTATTAGTGTCTTCGGTAAATTTTTCAGTCACCTCCCCAAGGATGGAACCCTTATTATTAATAAAGACAATAATAATCTCTTGATTTTTAGAAAAAGCATTTCAAAACAATTGCTAAAAAAAGGAGACAAAGGACCACGTTTCAGCATTAGGGATTATTCTTTACAACAACTAGAGGTCAAAGAACTTAGAAGAATGTTAAGAGTCCCAGGGAAACACAATGTGTCTAATGCGCTTGCTGCCTTAACCTTGGCAAGGACCATTAAAATCCCTGACAAAACATCTTTTAAGGCTATCTCTAATTATCATGGCGCCTGGCGAAGATTTGAAATCCACGAAACCACCATGGACAAGAAGAAAATCACTATTGTCTCTGATTATGCCCATCATCCAACAGAAATTAAAGCTACTCTTCAGGGAGCCCGAGAGCAATTTGGCAAGAGAAAAATCTGGGCTGTTTTCCAGCCACATCAATACCAAAGAACCTACTATCTGTTTGATAAATTTACTGATGCTTTCACCGAAGCAGACGAAATAGTTATCACTCAAATATATAGCGTAGCTGGAAGAGAAAAAAAAGAAATTATGCAAAAAGTAAGCGGGCAAAAACTTGCCCAAGCCATCCAAAATAAGGGTAAAAATGTCCACTTTATTGAGAACCATCAAGATATTCCTGACTTTCTTAAAAAAAGAGTTAAACCAGAAGACGTTATTCTGATTATGGGAGCAGGCAGTATTTATAAAATAGTCAGAAGGTTAGCTTAATCTATTATGGCTGTGGGTAATATTATTTGAATTTTCAGAAAAAAAGAAATAGAATAAGAAGTATAAGTATATCAATAGAAAGGTCGCAAAATGAATATACAACTAAACATTTTCTAAAAATATGGAAACCCTTTTTTTCTTCGCTACCGGTGTTGCTCTTGTTATTATTGTAGCTTATTATTTGCTCAAAAAGAAAAAGAAATCTCCAATTAAAGGAGAAGATGAAACAGAAGAGTTCCAGCCGGGCCCTATTGCCCAAGAGCCATCTCCATCGCTTGAACCATCTCCATCGCCTGAACCGTCTCCTTCGCCTGAACCGCCTCCTTCGCCTGAACCGCCTTCTTTCGAAGAATCGCCATCACAGCCATCTTTTGAGAGTGCACAGGAATCTGAAAAACCCGATGGACCAGAGCAAGAAAGCCGGTCAGAATTCTCTTCTGAGTAAAGACCTATAAAAATCTATAAAAAACTAAAGGCCACATTATTATGAAGATTCAAATAACAAAGACATCTGGTCTGTTTTTGTTGCTCCTTGGGGTAGGTATTATCCTGTGGACGCTTTATTTTTCTTATGGTCTCTTTACCGGCAAGCGAGCAGTGCCAGAACTTTTCAGTTTTGAGAAAGCAGAAGAAATAGCGCCAACAAAAGAAAGTCCCAGTGATTCTGAGTTTTCAGTAGAAGAAATGTTCCAGGGCGCTCTTCAGGAACAGCTCAAAGGGATGCTGCCAAGCAATGCTGTACCTTTGCTTTTAAATCTATCTTCTTGGGCTATCTTTGCCGGCATTGCAATCTTTGGCGGAGCCCAGATATCTAACATAGGAATAAAATTAGTGAAGTAGTTTTGTTTGCATGAAAGACTGCCTGTTCTGTAAAATTGCCAGAGGAGAAATACCTGCTTTTATCACATACAGAGATAAAGATATTATCGCTTTTTTAGATATCAATCCGTTAGCCGAAGGACATACCTTAATAGTCCCTAGGGAACACTATGAAAACATCTTTGATGTTAAAGAAGATATCCTAAAAAAGATGATTGTCGCAGCCAAAGTAATGTCATCCAAATTAGAGAGCGCGTTAGAAGCCGAAGGGATAAATCTTTTAAATGCCAATAAGATGGCAGCCGGACAGAGCGTCCAACATTTTCATCTTCATGTTGTCCCTAGGAAAAAAGGAGATGGAATGAAAATGAACAACTGGTGGCAATCAAAAACTAAAAAGATATCTCAAGAAAGATTAAAAGAAATAGCACAAAGACTGAAGATGAATAATCTCAAGAATGATTGAGATTATCTAAAGGAAGACCGTCTTTGAGAAATCTCACAATCATTCATTAGAGAAAAGATATGGAGAGACAAATAGGACCACTCTGGCAGGAATTAGGGTCGGGACCAAAAGGCAAGGTCCCTCAAGTAGTTTATACCATTGTTGAAGTTCCTAAAGGAAGCAGGGAAAAGTATGAATTAGATAAAGAGAGCGGCATTCTGTTTTTAGACAGGGATCTTTTTGGTTCAATGACCTTTCCCGGCGACTATGGGATAATTCCACGCACCCTTTGCAAGGACGGAGACCCGGTTGACGTCCTGCTTTTGGTTTCGCACCCGCATCATCCAGGCATTGTCATCCCTTCCCGACCCATTGGCCTTTTTAAGATGACTGATGAAAAAGGGGAAGATAACAAAGTGTTATGCGTTCCAGATTATAGTGTAGACCCAAGTTTTGCGAATATAGAAAATATTAAAGATATTTCAAAATATACAATTGCTGAAATCCAAAATTTTTTTGAGCATTATAAAGAGTTAGAGCCAGGAAAATGGGTAAAGATAAAAGGGCGGCAGGGGAAAGAAGAAGCAGAAGAATTTATTCTTGAGTCAATGGCAATGTATAATAAGAATGTGGGCGTGAAAGATTAAATCTATTAAATATGAAAAGAACCTCTAATCTAAAAACCATAGATAAGATAGGAGAAAAGGTAATGGTAATTGGATGGGTAGACACCTTGAGAACGCATGGGAAGATTATCTTTATTGACCTAAGGGATAGGAGTGGAATTCTACAATTATTTTTTGGTTCAAATGACCAAAAGCTCTTGGGTTCAGCCAAAAAACTGGGACCGGAATGGGTCATTGAGGTCAAAGGAGAAGTGGTAAAAAGACCCATAAAAATGGTCAATCCCGAACTTGGAACAGGAAAAATAGAGATTAGAGTTGAATCTCTGAAAGTTATTTCTGAATCGAAGAACCTTCCCTTCCCAATCGATACTGATGGTTACAAGATAAACGAAAAAAAGAGATTAGAATACCGGTATTTAGACCTTAGGAGAAAAAGATTGCAAGAGAATATTAGGATTAGACACGATTTCATATGGTTTATTAGAACCTTCTTACAAAAACAAGGATTTATTGAGATAGAAACTCCAATATTAACAAAGTCCACGCCAGAAGGAGCGAGGGATTTTGTTGTACCTTCCCGCCTCCAGCCAGGAAGTTTCTATGCCTTGCCGCAAAGTCCGCAACAGTATAAACAACTTCTGATGGTTGCCGGCATGGAAAGATATTTCCAGATTGCTAGATGCTTTAGAGATGAAGACCCGAGAGCAGATAGGGCATATGGAGAATTTACCCAACTGGACTTGGAAATGTCATTTACAACACAGGATGAAATTTTGAATCTTACTGAAGAACTCTATACAGGACTTATTAAAACTATCTTTCCAAACAAAAGATTTAAGAGACCATTCCCAAGAATTACATACCATGAAGCAATGCAAAAGTACGGAACGGATAAGCCAGACCTGAGAAAGAATAAAAAGGATAAAGACGAGATGGCTTTTTGCTTTGTTGTAGATTTCCCTTTATTTGAAAAGACCAAGGAAAGAGAGATTTCTCCAATGCATCACCCCTTTACCGCGCCCAAAGATGAGGATATCCATTTATTAGATAAAAAGCCAATGGAAGTAAGATCTTGGCAGCATGATTTTGTTCTCAATGGCTTTGAGATAGGCGGAGGCAGTATTAGGATTACAGAGTCCAAGATTCAGGAAAAGGTCTTCAAGATATTAGGACATACAGAAACAGAAATACAAGAAAAATTTGGTCATCTATTAAGAGCATTTGAATACGGAGTTCCACCTCATGGCGGGATTGCGCCGGGCATAGACAGGTCTTTAATGGTTATTTTGGGGGAACCTACCCTTAGAGAAGTAATGGTTTTCCCTATGACTGCAAGCGGCAAGACATCCATTATGAATGCGCCCTCAAAAATCAACGAAGAACAGCTAAGAGAGCTCCATATTAAGATTGTTCAAGATAGGAACGAAAGAAAATGAGAAAAAATATATTGGAAAGATATTCCACTTCCACGAGATACCAGTGGCAAACGGAGAATAAAAAAGAACTTTTATTAATACTCCTCGTTGGTGTTTTTTTAATTTCTACGCTCTGTGTTTTTCGAACTCGCATGGAATCTTTCTTCTTCTCCCGCCTTGAAAAAGAAGAGAATATAGAGACCAAGATTTTGAAAGATTACTTAGAGGCATCAAAGCCCTTGCGAAACTGGCAGGTAAATATATTGAATCTTGGGTCTGTCAAGTCGGCTATTTCTGTTCAAATTGGCCAGGACAATAATTCTAAAGATAAAGTGCTCTTCGGCAAAGATACAGATAAAGTTTTTCCCATCGCCAGTTTAACAAAATTAATGACAGCGGTTATTGCTTTGGAAAACTATGAGTTAGACCAGAAAGTCATCATCTCAAAAACGGCTGCATTAAAAGAAGGCGAGCCAAATTTTTTTAAACAAGGTGAGGTTTTTTTCGTTGAAGACCTTCTCAGGTCTTCATTGATAGAATCAAGTAATAAAGCTAGCCAAGCATTGGCCGAAATAACGGGAGAGGCGGACTTTGTATATTTAATGAATAAAAAGGCAAATGAGTTAGGACTTCAGAATACCCAATTCTTCAATCCTACCGGCTTAGACCCCGACGAACCTCAAAGAGTATTCAACTATTCTACTGCCGAGGATTTAGTTGTTCTTAGCCAATACATTCTAAAAAAACCATTTATTTTGGAAACCCTAGGAACTAAAGAAACCAATCTCTACCACGCCTCCGGGGGCTTTCACCATAAGGCCATAAATACAAATGAACTGTTGCCGACAATGTCTGAAATCGTGGCCGGGAAAACCGGGCACACGCCATTAGCAAAAAAATGCCTCCTAGCAATAACAGAAGCACCGAGAGGGAATGGTTATCTGGTCAACATAATTTTGGGTTCGCAAGATAATTTCGGTGAAATGAAAAAAATAATTGATTGGACCAGTAAGGCCTATCATTGGTAATGCAATATGCCAAATATAACTATTGATGTTCTAAAAATATTCATACTGGGGACATTAAGTTTTATTCTTGCTTTTTTCTCCACTCCCGTCCTGACTCATTTTTTGTATAAATATAGGTTTTGGAAGAAAAAAGCCAGACAAAAAGCAATCGATGGCTCTGAAACACCTATATCTACGGGGTTTTACTCAAAAGGAGGCTATAAATTGCCTCGAGGTGGGGGAATGCTTATCTGGTGCAGCTGCTTAATTTTGGCGCTGCTGTTTTTTTTCTTGAGCAAAATAGATATCTTTTGGTTGCAAAAATTAAATTTTCTATCTAAAGACCAAACATGGCTGCCTTTTTTAGGCTTAGTGATTGCTTCTATCCTGGGCCTATTAGATGACATTATGGCTGTTACTGATTTTGGCAAATATATTGGCGGCGGCTTGCGGCTAAGACATCGTCTTATCGGGGTTGGCATTATTGGCTTGATTGGCGCTCTCTGGTTTTATTTCAAATTGGACTGGCGAACTATTCATATTCCAGGCAATGGCGATTTCTATATCGGTGCCTGGTATATCTTGCTTTTTATGATTGTTAGTATGGCTGTTTATTCCAGCGGAGTAATTGATGGATTAGATGGTCTATCAGGCGGCACCTTTGCTTCCATTTTTGCTGCCTATGCTGTCATTGCGCTCTGGCGCGGCCAGATTAATTTAGCCAGTTTCTGTTCTGTTATTTTGGGCGCGCTCCTGGCTTTTCTCTGGTTTAATATCCCACCAGCCAGATTTGTAATGGGAGAAACCGGCATATTAGGCCTTACTACTGCCTTAACTATAGTCGCTTTTTTAACCGATTCTGTGCTAGCGCTCCCAATTATTGGTTTTTTACTAGTCATCGAATCATTGTCGGTTATCTTGCAGCTCTTTTGGAAAAAGTTTTTCAAGAAAAAACTATTTTTAGCCGCTCCCATCCATCACCACTTCCAGGGCAAGGGCTGGCCCCATTATAAGATTACAATGCGTTTCTGGGTGATTGGGGTCATAATGGCAATCATTGGAACCGCCATTAGATTACTGGGTTAAGTATTTAGCAAGGATTGAGTATGTCTGTGGAAGTTCGACTTCTACAGATTTTTAGTTTTTTCAGGGAGTATTATAAGGATCTCGCCTTCGGCAAGAACCTTCGTTTCCGCGCTCGCTCGCAAGTGATAATGAATAAATTCATTTCATTTGTCTCACTCGCTTGAAAATTATGTTATTCTTAAAAAAGATATGAAGGAAAAAGTAGAATTATTACGAACAAAATACCCGGAATTCATATATCAGGCATTTGACTATGAAATTCTTGAAGATAAACTGGAAATCGAGTTTCATTTTTCTATTTTGCCCGACATTAAATTTAGCCCCCAGATTAGTATCAAAGGACTTGGAAAACAACAACTCAATTCTATAGAAAAAAAAGAGTTAGATAACCTAATTTTCCACTTAGGCATGATAGAAATCCTTAGCTATTGGAAGGCGACATGTTCTCCAATAATAAGGATAAAGGCCGGATCCTTGAATAAACAGCAAATAGGGTGGTGGATGGACTTGATTATCAAAGGTATGGGTCAGTTTTTCTATGAGAACGAGATTGATTTTCAAAAGCCCAACTTCTTAGAAATCATCAGCCAGGGCAAAGAATTCAAATCAAAAGAAGCAAGAAGCCAAAAACCAGATGCAGACAAGGTCCTTATCCCAATAGGCGGAGGCAAGGATTCAATCGTGAGTTTAGAGATATTGGCCAAAAGCAATAAAAAGATATACTATTTCGCTCTTAATCCGAATTCCGCTATCTTGGAAGCAATAAATAAAACCGGGTCTAAAAATGTCATCATTGCTGAAAGACAGATTGATAAAAAATTATTAGAACTGAATAGGCGGGGCTTTCTCAATGGACACACCCCCTTCTCTGCTTATCTGGCTTTCTTATGCCTGTTGATTGCTGATGTTTCAGGGATAAAATTCATTGCGCTTTCTAACGAAAGAAGCGCTAACCAAGGAAATCTGAAATATCTGGGCAAGATAATCAATCATCAATATTCCAAGAGTTTTGAATTTGAAGAAAGATTCATCCAATACAGCCATAAATACCTTCACCAGGATATTGAATATTTTAGTCTTCTTAGGCCGCTCTACGAGCTTCAGATCGCCAGATTATTCTGCCAATACTCAAGACACTTTTCGTCATTTATCAGTTGCAATGAGGCATTTAAAACACATTCGGGACAAAAAAAACCATCTGGCGCATGGTGTAGCAACTGTTCCAAATGCTTGTTTGTTTTTGCCTGTCTTTATCCATTTTTAAAGAGAGAAGAGATAATAAACATCTTTCAGCAAAATCTGTTTAAGAAAAAAGAGCTGTTGCCAATAATGAGAGCCCTAATAGGAGAAGGAGTAACAAAGCCCCTTGAATGCGTAGGCACAAAAGAAGAGAGTATAATAGCTTTTTATCTATGTTTAAAACGCTCATCTGCCGAGGATACTCTGCCGTTTCTTCTTGCTTACTTCAAAGACAATATCCTCCCCAAATATCCTCATTTAGAACAAAAATCCGCCAAGATAATGGATGACTGGGATAAGAATCATTGCTTGCCCGAGGAATTTAAAAAGATACTTAAACATGAAGTTGAACAGCTTAAAAAATAAACGAATATTGATATTGGGCCTTGGGAGAGAGGGGATGGATAACTTTATTTTTCTAAGGAATCTTTTTCCAGATAAAATCCTGGGTTTATCTGACCAATTAGAACTTCGTCGCTTAAACCCAGGGCTTAAGAAACTAATCCAGAAAGATAAAGGTATAAAGCTCCACCTGGGGAAAAACTATCTGGAAGCAATTAAGCAGTATGATGTGATTATAAAGTCGCCGGGTATTCCTTTTAAAAACATATTTCCTTTTTTGAGCGGCAAGCAACGATTAACATCTCAAACAGATATATTTTTAGATAACTGCAAAGGGACTATTGTTGGCGTCACTGGCACAAAAGGGAAAAGCACCACTGCTTCTTTAATCTATAGAATCTTAAAGCAGGCCGGCTTAGATGTTGAGCTTATTGGAAATATTGGCACTCCAGCCCTCTCTTATTTATTGGATTCCAATAAGAAAAAGATTTATGTCTATGAACTTTCCTCTCATCAGTTAGCAAGCACGCAGAAAAGCCCGCATATATCTGCCTTCCTTAATATTTTCCGGGAGCATCTGGATTATTATCAGAACTTTGATGACTATATCAAAGCAAAGGCAAACATTGCTATCCACCAAAAAAAGACAGATTATTTAATATTTAATAATAGGCATAAACAGATTAGAAAAATATCCAAACAATCAATAGCGCAAAAGATTCCTCTTCATGCAAAGAAAGAAGGATATTTTATAGAGGGAGGTGTTATTTCTTGTTCTATTTCAGGCAAAAAAGAAACAATCATCGACCAAAAGCAGATACCTCTAAAAGGGAAATCGAATCTCCAGAATGTGATGACCGCTATCGCTGTGGCTAAGATATTCAAGATCCCCAATAAGAGGATTATCCAGGCTATCCAATCCTTTAAGCCATTGCATCATCGTTTAGAATTCATTGGCCGATACCAAGGAATAGAATTCTATAATGATTCTCTGTCTACAATACCAGAGGCAGCTATTGCCGCAGTAGATGCGTTGGGAGAGAATGTCCAGACAATGATTTTAGGAGGATTTGAAAGGCAGCAGCATTTTAGGGCATTGGCCAAGAAAATCCTGAACTCTGAAGTTAAGAATATAATTCTTTTCCCCTCAACGGGCAAAAGAATATACAATAATATCCAAAGGATAGGGAATAGTGAATTAGAATTTAAAAAAAGATTTAAGGCAATGAGATTTTTCTTTGTTAATAATATGGAATGCGCTGTTTCTCTGTGCTTTAAGCATACGGCAAAGGGGAAGATATGCTTGCTTTCGCCTGCTTCACCCAGCTTCGGAATATTTAAGGATTATAAAGAGAGGGGAGAGCTTTTTAAAAAATATATTAAAATCTATGGCCAAAAAAGATAGGAGAAAATCTGATCCTGTTCTTCTGTCCCTGATTTTCATTCTGATTGCAATGGGAGTGTCAATCCTTTTCAGCGTCTCTGCCCGTATTTCCCAACAGAAATTTGGTAATACCTATTATTTCTTAGGCCATCAAATCCTAATGGGCATTATCCCTGGCGTTATCCTCGGCCTTGTTTTCTTGAATGTTGAGTTAAAAACCCTTAAAAAATGGAGTCTGTATGTCCTATTGGCCAATATATGCCTTTTGCTCTTGATCTTTGTCCCGAATGTCGGCTTGTCTATCGGAGGAGCAAGAAGGTGGCTTAGCATAGGGACTATTTCTTTCCAGCCAGCTGAATTTCTAAAAGTTAGCCTCCCGCTGTATCTAAGCGCATGGCTTGCTAAGAAAAAAAAGGGCAGCTTAGCAACCTTGGGATATTTTTTTCTTATCCTGCTGCCAATTATGCTGTCTCTTATTCTTCAGCCGGACATTAGCACCCTGGGTATCATTATTCTTACTTCATTTCTCCTCTATTTTCTATCAGGAACTCCTGTGTGGCACACCTTTTTGATGATTGGAATGGGATTGGCGGGATTAATGGTTTTAGTCAATACAACAGCTTACAGGATAAAGAGATTTCTAGTCTTTATGAATCCAAATATTGAGCCCCTGGGCATTGGATATCAGATTAATCAGGCGGCGATTACTATTGGTTCAGGTGGACTATTTGGCAAAGGGCTTGGAATGTCTAGGCAAAAATTCGGGCTTCTTCCTAATGTAATGTCTGATTCTGTCTTTGCTATTTTCTGCGAAGAAACAGGACTAATAGGCCCGTTACTTCTTATCTCTCTATTCTTGCTCTTCTTAATAAGAGCTATAAGGATAGGACTTAAGGCAAGAAGTGATTTCGAGCGCCTTCTTTGCTCAACGCTTGTGGTGGGAATTGTGTCCCAGGCCTTTCTCAATATGGGAGCAATGATAGGCATTATCCCTTTAACTGGCACACCACTGCCCTTTATTAGTTATGGCGGGACTCATCTTGTAGTAGAGCTAATTTCTGTCGGAATCATCCTTAACATATCACGTCAAAAATGATAGAATTTGAACAATTAAGACCTTAAATGAAATTATGAAAATATTATTTACTGGCGGGGGCAGTGGAGGACATGTTTTCCCAATCATTGCCATAATCAGAGAAATTAAGAGAATATTGCCTGAAGATGTAGACCTCATCTATGTGGGACCAAGAGATGAGTGTGTCTCTCTATTCCTTAGCCAAGAAGACATTACAATAAAAACAATCCTATCAGGTAAGATTAGACGCTATCTAACTCCTTTATCAATCCTCCTAAATATTATTGATTTATTCAGACTTATCCTCGGATTTTTCCAGAGCTTGTTTTTGCTTTTAATTGAAAGCCCCGACCTTATTTTTAGTAAGGGTGGACATGGAGCGCTACCGATTATTTCTGCCGGCATCGTGTTCGGGGTGCCCATCTTTATCCACGAATCAGATGTTTCACCCGGGATAGCCAACAGGATAGCTGCTCGCTGTGCTCTGAAGGTTTTTGTATCCTTTCCTAAAACCGAATACTTTGAGTCCAAAAAGATTACTGTAGTTGGTAATCCTATTAGAAAAGAAATCTTTGGAGGTTCAGCAGAAGGAGCTAAGCGCTTTCTCCATCTAACCGGAGAAAAACCCGTTATTTTTATTATGGGCGGCTCACAGGGCGCTCAGAGAGTCAATGACCTTGTGCTATTGATTCTCCCGGAACTCTTGAAGGACTTTGAGATTATTCATCAATGCGGCTCAAGGAATCTCCAAGCGCTTAAAAACGAGTCAAAAGTTGTTATCCCAAAAGAAATGGAGAGATTTTATCATCCTTTCGGGCTTTTGAGAGAACAAGAAGTCCGAGAAGCCTTTTTTAGCGCTGACATGGTAATCTCCAGGGCCGGGGCTGGTTCTATTTTTGAGATAGCTGCCTTTGGGAAGCCCAGCATCCTGATCCCCTTGCCAGAATCAGCACAGGACCATCAGCTAAAAAATGCTTATTCTTATGGGGAAAGCGGAGCCACCATGATTTTAGAAGAAAAAAATCTAACGCCTCAATTCTTTTTAGAAAAAATAAGATTCCTCACTTCGCATTTAGATGAATTAGAAAAAATGAGCAAATCAGCCATATCGTTCTCTAAACCAATGGCTGCTAAGATTGTTGCTCGTTATCTCTTAGAATATCTCTTAAGTTAGGCAAATAAGGGGATAGACCTCTTGCAAAATGCCTCTGGGGATAATTGACAGAAACGCAAAAATACATCAGAATATAAACAAATGGTAGAACAAGACCATGATTTTAAATTTATTAAATCCGGAGAGATAAGGACAAGGTTTGCTCCTTCCCCAACCGGCCCTTTTCACATTGGAAGCGCACGGACTGCTCTTTTTAATTGTCTTTTTACCAGAAAATATCAGGGAAGATTTATTTTGAGGATTGAGGATACAGATAAAGAACGTTCAAAACTAGAATACGAAAAAGATATTATCAGCAATTTAAAATGGTTGGGAATAGAATGGGATGAAGGACCTGATATAGGCGGCAATTATGCTCCCTATAGACAGAGCAGAAGGATAGAAATCTATGAAGCCCATCTAAAGAAACTATTAGACAAGAACCTGGCTTATCATTGTTTCTGCTCAGAAGAGGATATAGCAGCCGAAAGACAGTATTTAATGAGTATCGGCAAGCCGCCCATCTATAGCGGCAAATGCGCTAATCTACCAAAAGAAGTGGCGGAAAAGCGGTTAGCTGATGGAGAAAAATCAATTATAAGATTCAGGACTCCGGCAAAGAAGATTATTGTAAAAGATTTAATCAGGGGAGCAATAGAATTTGATACTGCTTTGCTCGGTGATTTTTCTATTGCCAGAGACCTAGCGTCGCCACTCTATAATTTCGCTTGCGTTGTTGATGACTTTGAGATGAAGATATCCCATGTTCTCCGGGGAGAGGACCATATTTCCAACACACCCAAACAAGTCTTGCTTCAAGAGGCTCTAGAGCTTCCTAACCCACAGTATGCCCATTTGCCGCTGATATTGGCCCCTGATAGGACAAAGCTATCAAAAAGGCATGGAACCGTCTCTATGGCAGAATTTAGGAAGCAGGGCTATCTTTCTGAAGCATTGGTGAACTTCATATCTTTTTTGGGCTGGAATCCAGGCACAGAAAGAGAAATCTATTCGCTATTATCTCTGATAAAAGAATTCTCCTTAGAAAGAGTTAAAAAAGGGGGAGCGGTTTTTAATATTAAACGGCTTGACTATCTTAATGCTTTTTATATCCGCCAAAAATCTGCTGAAAAATTAACTGAAGATTGTATTCCTTATTTAGTAAGAAATGGACTTATTAAAGAAAAAGCCACAGAAGAGTCCAGCACAGACAGAAAGGAATTTCCAGTAAAGAGGCCCGATTTTATTGTCTCGGAAACGAATGAAATCATTGATTTTGAGAAAATTGAAGGCATAGTTGTTCTTTATAAAGAACGGATGAAAAAACTCTCGGACATTTGTTCATTGACTTCCTTCTTTTTTAAAAAGGATTTAAGATATAAGAAAGACCTTTTGAAATGGAAAGACCAAAAAGCAGGAGAGGTAGTTAATGCCCTTGACAAGATAGAAGAAATGTTGTCTAAAATGGAAGGAAAGAACTGGAATAAAGGAAATCTCCAGAGAATTCTATCAGAGAAGGCGTCGGAATTCAGCCAGGGACTTAGTAGAAAAGGGGATAGAGGATATTTACTCTGGCCGCTTAGAGTAGCCATGACCGGGGAAAGAGCTTCGGCTGGACCCTTTGAGATAGCCGAGTTGCTCGGGAAAGAGAAGGCATTAGCAAGAATTAAACAAGCAAAAGAGAAATTTAATTAAAATGGAAAAAAATCGTTTATCTCTTTTTATATTATTGATATTGCTTTTATGTTTCTTCACTCATAGAACGATTTTGGCTAACGACAATAAGAATATTACCGAGGAGAGCGAGGACATACCAATACATATACCGGAAAGCGGAGAAGAAACAAAGGTATTTTTAAATAAATTCTCAGAGGGGCTCACCAGAGTATTCCCTGGAGCTATTAAAAAGGCCTGGCAGAAAACATTAGGAATATGGAATCGAGTTTACCAAAGAGTAGGGGAGACCTGGAATAAGCTTTCCAGCGGGAAAGCAGATAGATTCTTTTCCCAAGTTAAAAAAGAAATTGAAAAGAGAAGAGTCATTTTCAAACAAGAATTAGAAAAAGAAATACAGGAAATAAAAAATAATATCTTAAATCTTTTTAAAAAAATAATTTCTGCAAAAAAAAGTCAGCAAACACCATAGATTAGTTCTACCCAGCGAAGCTAAGCTCTGAGACGCATATGTCCTATTGGTCATATCCGTCCTATACGACCTATGCCTATCGAATAGGGGGCTTGACAGGCCTCTTTTCTCTTATTAGTATAGGTATAGGAAGGTTCGCATAATTATACTTAAGCGACTATTAAGATGAAGAAAAGTCAGAAGCCACTCCCCTGCCACCTAAATGATTTTTTGGATTGGCTTGAAATTGAGAAAGGATTATCTTCAAAAACTCAGGAGAATTACACAAGATTTTTAAAAAAGTTTTTGGATTGGTTAAAGATAAATAATTTAGAAAAGTTAAAACCGCACCAATTAACTCCAGACCATATATGGCAATATCGAGTTTTTCTTTCTCGCCGATACCTGCCTAAAACAAAAAAACCTCTTAAAAAATCAACTCAAAATTATTACCTGATTGCCTTGAGGTCTCTTCTGACTTTTTTTGCTGAAAGAGATATTCTTTCTTTGCCGCCTGAAAAGATAAAACTGGCAAGAGATAAAAAAGAAAGACAGATTCGTTTTTTAAACTTAGAACAAATAGAGAAACTGCTTGAAACTCCTGACGTCTCTAAAACTATAGGTCTTAGAGACCGCGCTATTTTAGAAATTTTATTTTCGACTGGAATGAGAGTAGCAGAACTTACCTCTTTGGATAAAGACCAGATAAAAATAAGGCCCAAAGTAAAAGACTTAGAAATTGCAATTATTGGCAAGGGCGGCAGATCGAGAACTATTTACTTTTCCGAAAGAGCGATTAATTGGTTAAAAAGGTATTTGGACACTCGCAATGACAAAGAAAAAGCCCTGTTTATCAACTATCGCTCTCCGAAAAGAGCCCCTAGAAGACTAACTGTCCGCTCTATTGAAAAAAAAATAAAAAAATATGCCATTATGGGAGGCATACCATTAACAACAACACCTCATGTCTTAAGGCACTCCTTTGCCACAGATTTACTTAGCCAAGGCGTGGACTTGAGAACACTACAAGAGTTCCTGGGCCATAAAAGTGTTACAGCTACACAGATTTACACCCATGTTACGAGTAAGAGATTACATGACATCCATAAAAAATTCCACAGCGGAAGGAATCTGAAATAATCCCCTCTTCTCTCAAAGAATAAACCCCTCAAACCGCAGAGGGAGTTTTTGTTGATATACGGCGAACAAATAACCCAGAGCAAAACAGAACAAGCAAGATAGGACAATCATTAGAAATAAGGTGATTTCCTTTTTGTTCTCCTTGAAAAATTCTTTTATTTTTGCTAACATAACCAACAGTTGATAAGATATGGCATCCACACGAATTTCACGAGAAAGATCTTATAGGCAACAGTTTCTCCCGCGAAACCCCTAAATCTCAACAAATATGGCAAAGACAAAATCCAAAAGATCATCAAGATTAGGCAGAGACGCGCGACCAAAATATTTAGGCGTTAAACTATCCGGAAATCAGAAAGTAAAAACCGGCCAGGTTATTATCCGTCAAAGAGGTTCAAAGTTTATAGCCGGCGAGAATGTTAAAAAAGGACGAGATAGCACTCTTTATGCTTTAAAAGACGGTGTTGTTAAATTTACCACTAAAAAGATCAGGGCTTTTGATAATTCTCAAAGAAA
>CAZIIL010000006.1:0-19776 GCA_964539465.1 uncultured Candidatus Saccharibacteria bacterium | reverse complement strand
TTTTTGCCAGGAATATTAATTCCAAGTAATTTTAGAAGTTGTGTAGCGTAAACGCCCGTAGCCCAGCCAGGAAGAAGGTCAAGAATTGGAATAAATTGCGATACAAAAGAGATCACCATAGTTACTGTTTGCTGCCAACTTGAAAAAACAGCTTGGAGGGAAAAACCTTCGCAAGCAAGCGATAGCAATAAGAAATAAATCACCGAAAGAATGTCGATTATAAAAGCAATTATTAGCCAGGCGCCAGTTAGATGTAAAAGCTCTGTAACTATATCAAAGATTTCAATGAGAAGAACCGAAAGAAATTTAATAACACTGCAGACACCAATTCCTCCGCCACCAGATTCTTCAAATTCTTGTTCTTGTTCTTCCATAATGCTTTACTTTAATTCTCGTTTTGCCTGCCTGATTTTGACAACCTCTTCTGGAGCAGTAGTAATGATTTGGTCCTCTGCGTAAGAGGCGACAACACTGATGAGAACATGTTTTGTCCCAGCAAAGAACAAGGCTTCTCCGACAGAGGCCTCTAATAGTCGCAGCTTCTCCTCGTCAGTTAGATTAAAGGTTTTTTGGACGACATCAATAGTGGCCGGGCTTTGTTTCATCAAGACCTGAATAGAGGAGTTAGCAACAATGGGTTGGCCATAACTTGACTTCATAAAATCATTAACATCCTGAGTAATAGTGGTAACCCCTAACCAATATTTTCTTGCTCTTTTGACCAATCCATAAAGAAATGAAGCGCCATCTTCACTCTGCATCATCCACCATGCCTCGTCTACCACTAAAATTCTTTTCTTTAATTCAGAAGCAACCGCTTTCCAGATATATCTCATAATGATAAACATTGCTATCTGTTTTAGCCCTTCTTCCATATCTCTGATGCCAAAGACAACGAGTTTCTTATCTAAGTTAATATTAGAGGGTTGGTTAAAAAAACTGGCATAGGTGCCTCTGGTATATTTTCGAAGGCGGCGGACCAGGCTTTCTGCTCCTTCCATTGTTTCTAAAACAGACTCTAAATCAGACAAAAGAGGGGTATTTTCCTCCCATGTGCTTGGGTCGCTATCACCAGTAATATCGCGAGCGCGATAGGTTTCACTTAACGCTCTGTCTATAATAGCGTCTTCTTCGGGCGTTAGTCCGCCCAACATAATCCTCATTAAGCCAACTAGGTTGATAATATTTGAACGCAAGACATTTTCAGGGGCTTCATCTTCTCTGGGAAAAGGCAGGTCAAAAGGGTTGATATGGTGAGGAGAAACAAGAGAAACGTTAAGAAAAGAACCGCCGACAGCATCGGTTAAGAACTGATACTCATGTTCTGGGTCAATAATAATAACATTAATGCCTGACATTAAAGACCTCAGTATCTCTAATTTCACGGCATAGCTTTTTCCTGAGCCAGAAACGCCGAATAACACCTGATTGAAACTGGGCATAGTAAATCTATTGAACAGAACCAGAGAGTTATTATGTTGATTAATACCATATAGGATTCCTTCATTAGAACTTAAATCAAAAGAAACAAAGGGGAAAACACTTGAGAGCGGCCCGGTATTCATTGGAGTATGGACAAGAAGTTTATCTAAGCAATAAGGGGAAGTAGAGATAAAGCCATCTCCTTGTTGATAAGTAGCCGGTTTAACAAGAATCAATCTTCCTTCTAAGATTGATCTTAAAGTATTTTCAATCTCTTGGAGTTTTTTGCTTTCGTTTGCGTAGATAGTCAGGTAGAGCCCGAAGCGGAACATTTTTTCTTGGGCGGTTTGGAGTCGGTCTCTTAACTCCTCCATGTTGCGATAAGCAATCTCTAATTCTGGAGAACGGATGAGTCCTTTTTCCTGCCTTTCCATCATCTCTGCCTGGACAGCAGTAATCCTTTGCCTTAATTGCTTGAGTATCTTGGTTGTGTCCGCCGGATGGACAAAAAAGGATATGTCCATGGGAACATCTAAATTGATGATGGGGGAGAACCAGCCAGTAGTAATGTATCGAGGATATGAAAAAATAAAAAAGGTTTTAGCAAATCTTTCTCCAAGTCGGAGACGATTTGGGGTTATTTTAATAGAAGAAGGAGCAACAAAATCCTTCACATTCATGGTTTCAAAATAGGGGACTTCTATCGTTCCTTTTTTGAATTTTTTAAGAAATGGTATCTCCATAATCTTTTTCTGTTTGTTTTTTACTTAATAAGCTCCGGCGGTATTTCAGGATAATAGCCTACCTCTGCTCGTCCGGGGTGATATAAACCCCATATTAATTCTATTATCTCCGATGTCCTCAAGGGTATTGTTTGGAGACCGCATCTTCTTAGTCCCATAGCGACAAATTCCATCCTTTGCCACAACTGAGATTTACATCGTTGAAAATTCTCTTCGGTGAGCGTAGGAACCTTAGGTCTTTTAAAAGGCGTAGTTTTTGCCTGTTGACTTTCGCTTTCCCAGATATTAAAAGGAATAACAACAAAAAATTTCTTTGACATTATAATCCCTTGAGCAAGCAATGTCTCGATAAACTTTCGGTATTCAACTGTTTGGACTTTTAGTAATTCTTCCCTCTGCTCTTTTTCTAAATCCTTTAAGTGTTCAATATAACCAGTCATATTTAATCGCCGCGATTGAACTAATATTTGACAAGAAAAGTCCAGGGTGTTCAAAAAATTTTGAAACTGATAAATAGTAGCCCTCTGCTCTTCGTTTGATTTCAAGGCAAAGTTTAGCGAGGAAACCATTAATATTCCCCTGATGGCCTTGCTCTTTAGGATAAGAACTCCTTCTTTTATCTGAGCTACTTGAAGAAAATCTTGTGTTGAAGGCATATTTGATTACTAAATAATTGATGTTTTATTTAAATGAGGGTTAATACTTTGTGCCTGATTCTAATTGGCTGGCTAAGTTTTCTAATTTGCTCCCGCCAATTCTTGTTCTTTCTTCTTCTTTCTCTACTACTTTTGTAATTTTGGGGAAGGTGAGCGCTTTATGGCTGGCAACTTCCTTTTTCCATAGATAGGTTCGTCCAGAAAGCAGGAAGGTGAGAGCGTTGGCAAGCATTACTGGCAAAGACCTTCCTTCGAATTTGCCGAATGCCAGAAACAAACTCACTCCTCCTATTGGCAAGGAGCAGACCAGAAAAAGAAAGAAACTCTTTGGCGCTAAGAAAAAATAGAGAAAAAGACAGGCGCCTGCTCCCATGGCAAGAAAAATAACCTGCTTGAATGTTAAGGGTCCGACTATCTTCATCTCTCTTTCAATGAATTGTGGAACCTGATATTGCATTGTTGTTAAGATAAGAATAGAAATTAATATCAAACACGAGCTTTAGTTTTAATCAAATGTTTCTCTATATGTATCCTGTTTTTTTGGCGCTTCTCTCTCCCTACTCTTTTGTTCTGGTGATGTTTGATCTACAGCACCAGGAACAGAAATCTGTGTTTTATAAAGTGCGTCTAAGGCCTGCCTCACAGGGTAAAAGACAAAGCGGTTGATACTTAGGCGCATATTCTTGGCATCGTTTGACTCCATTCCTACGCTTTCTAACTTTGCCTGGAATTCATCAGGCGGCAGTAATCCCATCAAGACCTCGCTTATTGAATTGACTAACGCAGTAGTTTGTGCATCGGAAAGATTATACTTATTAGACGTTTCTTCTATAATATCTGTTGTCTGTTCTGCGTTGATAGCCTCTTTGAGTTCATCGGGCAGGGTTTTATAAAGTTGCAAGATTTGTTCTTTTGAGTATTTAAGCATATTTGTATTTATTTCGTTTATTCTATCATAAATAGTAAATTAAATCATCAAAGGAAATCTGAGCTTCACCCTGCAGGATGAGTGGAATTTGACAAGGGACTAATGAGGATTATAATAAAGACAATGGAAGAGGAAAAGATTACAACAGAGGATTTAGCCAGAATGGTGCAAGAAGGTTTTGCGGAAACAGCGAAGAAGCGAGAAATGGAAGCGCGATTTAATCAGGTTGATAAAAGATTAGACAAAGTAGATGGGCGCTTAGACAAAGTAGACGGGCGTTTGGATGGATTAGAGGTTCGCGCAAAAGGCGTTGAAACGCGTTTAGATGGTGTTAATGATAACTTAGAAAGGATTGAAAAATTACTTATTGCCGACCATAGAAAAAGAATTGAGAGATTAGAAATAGAAGTAAAGGACTTAAGAAATCTGTTATCCACTCGCTGAGGTTTTTAGGATATTTTAGGATATTTTAGGATATTTTAGAATATTCTCTTGAGAGAACGTTCCTTGAGACATTAAAGAGTTTCTTCGGAAACTCTTTTAAACATTTTGCTTTACAAATAACAGGGGATATGGTATAATCTAAATAGTTCTTATTTGATTGGGTAGAGATTCAGAAAGAGGAAGAGGAGGAAAAAACAATGACAGAGCAGGGTTTCGAAGTTTTTTTGTTGGTAGTTTCTGCAGTCGGCGGCGTGGCAATTGTTGCCACGGTGGGTCTCGGGATTTGGTTCTTCGTGTCTTGGCTGCGGGCGCGCAGCAAGGAGGAGCCCGAGCCCGCGGAGCCCGAGCCCGCGGAGCTCGACGTCCAGGCCCAAATCGCCCAATTGAGGGCGATGAGGGCGGATCTCGCCTTTATCGGCGCTCCTCTGGCGCCGACGGCAGAGGAGATGGAGAGCGCAATCGCGGGGCTGCGTGAGCAGTCGCTGCGCCTCGACCTCCTTGAGGCCCAACTGGACCTTGAGGATGAGATGCGCGACGCCCACGCCCGCGCGGATGAGCGCGCGGCCCAGTTGGCTGCCCGCCAGGCAGCCGTTCCGCCCGCGACGCCCGCGCCGACGCCCACGCCTGCACCGGCACCCGCGCCCGACCCGCAGACCCCAGCGCAGAAACGCCGCGCTGTGGCCCGGCGGAGGAACTAAACAAAAAAGGCGAGGTACATATGTAAACCTCGCCTTTTAAATTTCAGAAAATTCTTTATGTTGTCTAGGACAGACCTAGCCAATTTTACTCTCTTTTCTACTTGAATTTGCTGCCAGCAGGCGGAGATTTGCGCCGAGCTCGAGATCGAGGAGTAAGGACCTGAGGTTTTCCTTGTGTTTTCTTTTTGCCTTGCGTAGTTTTCTTTTTAATATCTTCAATCTCCTGCCATAATATTCTGTCTTTTTCACTAAAGCCCATTTTTTGGGCGCTTAATCCTTGCTGGAGAGCGCTTAATTTCTTTTGAGAGTTCTTGATATATGTATCTGTTTTACCTAATTGCGCTTTTAGCGCTGCTGTGTCTTGTCCTTGCGCTTGGGCTCTTTTAATCTTGCCTTGCGCTGTTTGCATTTTCTTTTTTAAATCCTGTATTTCTGATGCTAATTCCTGCTCTGCTTTTGATGACCTATAATATGGAACGAGATTATCTGAACTTGCTATTTTCTCTTGGACTTGATAATCGGTTTTTGTTTCTAATCCGTCCCACGTTCCTGCTATGCTTTCCCACACTAACCCGCCATATGCATATTTTCTAGCTAATCTTGAATTTAATGGGGTTAATCTATCTCCAATCCTCTTTTTTGCGCCCTTAAATCCTTCTATGGCTTCTGGACTTTTTCCTTCGTACATTGCTCTAACAGTACTAACTGGTTTTGACAAAAAGAAAGCATCTTGGAAGAATCTATTTCGAAAGATTTTATCTGGCATATCTCCGATGTTCTTTGTGTCAATTGATTTTCCAGCTGCCATAAAAGCGGCAGTAACGACTGCCTCTGCTTGTTTATATCCTGCCCCTATCAATCGTTGGACATCTTTGTTCTCTTTCGGATTCTTAATAAGACTACTTATAGCAAATTCAGCAGTAGGCGTTGTGCTTTTCAAAGCGCTGTATATCTTTGGCATTACTTTACCAATATCGTCCTCCTCATTCTCAATGCCTTGAATGGCTTCTAATTCTGCTTTTGTCCCACTAGCAATCAAACTAGGAGTATACCCCAATGCCTCACTCCGGCGCTTAGGAGACATTCCTCTTAAAACGCCTTGGTGGTAGCCGGGGGAAAGCCGTTCAAGTTCTTCAATAGCTTCTGCCCCGCCCATTTCTTGCAGGGATTCGACCATGGCAGTTCTGCCTTGAAAATCAAGAGGCAAAACACTGGTAGCATGATGGGCTAAATCTTTCCAATTATCAAATTTTTTCTTGAATTTATCTTTTCTTGAATCTATATCTTGTTCTTGTTTTGTAGTATATTGCAGTCCAGCAGTAGCCGCCTTTCTTGCTGTCCAACGCAGGGGAGCGCCAGCGACCTTGTCTACTCTTGCTCCTACTGCGCCGATTGCTCTTGATAACCTTCCTTTTTCCGGAGCCCTCATTTTTGCCCATATTTGACCAGGTTTTTCTGGCGCCTCGGCTAATTTTCCTAAACCTTTTTGCACGGTCTGGCTGCTAGCCAGTCGCCCCAGTGTTTGTCTGCCAGCAAAAGCTCCGGCTGCCACTCCAACTGTTTTCGTTCCGCTGATTATTTTTTGGGCGCCAATAGCAGAACCACTAAGCGCCAATAAAAAGCCAATGGAGATAAACCCCAGAGAAATACTATAAGGCAAAACAAAATGAAAAAATTCTATTAAGATTGACGCCAAAATACCTGATTCTGGCGTGGGCGCGGTAATCATACTATCTGCTTGAACAAGCATATGATTTCCTAAATAAAGGAAGAAACCGCTTGTGACTCCAATGAGACACCATTGGATAAACCAATCCCACCACTTTCTCCAAAAGCTGCGGAAATTAGGCACAACATAAGCAAACCAGGCGATGGGGGATAAGATAACCAATATCCAGATAGCCACATAACGGACAGCAAAAAGCACAGCGAATAATCCAAAAAGAAGAGCCGACCAGATATTGAAACTCGTCATTATCACTGCCTTAAGGCAGTTTTCTATCTGTTTTATCGGATTGAAGAAATTTCCGCCAAAGCTACTTAAAATAATTGCTTTCTGGACAGCCAATTGCTGGTTTAGTAATTCTACTCCTGCGTATTTTCCAATAAAGAAATTCATTAGGATGTTGGAGGCATCAATAATGACTCCGCAAATCACAGGGCTAAAATTAATAATCAACGCAATGCCTATCAAGGGGAGCAACAGTTTTTGATATTTGTATTGCTCTATCTTTAGAGCAGTGGCTAATCCAATAAAAGCCAGAACAATTACAAAAGCCATATTAGTTAGGTCGCGGGTGAGTGTCCAGCCAACCTGGACAATTGGGTTGGCATTGGGGCCGACACCGCCCGTATAGTTCCAATCAATAAAATTCTCACTTGTTACCCACTGGAGAATCCACCCTGCTGCGCTGACCAATAAGCTGCTGAGGGCTAAGCCGATATGAAGAATAATAGCAACAAGATAACTAGCAACAAGAGTAGCTAAGACCTCGACAAAAGCATAGACGCGGTAAAGAGGAGCGGCTAGCCCTAAAAAGAGCAGGCAGAAAAAAAGAATTTTTTTAGTTTTTTGCTCCATTGTTTTATAATATCATGAATTTCAAGACATAGGAATTCTACGCAATTAGTTTTTTGCTCAGGCCTTATTTTATTTTCCAAGAGCCAAAACCTTATTGCTTCTTTATCTAATCTTACTCCGGTTAATGAAGATAGGGCAAGCTCTTTGCTAAGATTATTGATTAGTTGTTTGCGGGGATGCGAGAATCCTGTTTTGACAATTTTAAAGAATAAGTCCTTTTCTTTTAATCCGAGTTCTTTTTGATTTGAGAGCAAACCTTGACATCCCCGGATGCTTATTATTGCTGAGTCCACTTTTGGTTGGGGCCAAAAGCAGGTTTTTGGGACATAAGAGACAATACTTGGCTTGGCATAAAACTGGACTGTTATGGCTAAGAGATTCATCTTAGGAGGCGAGGCGCAGATCCTTTGGGCTACTTCTTTCTGCACCATTAAAATCATTATCTTTGGCGGGGTTTCTGATTCTAAGAATTTTCTGATAACAGGAGAGGTAATATAGTAAGGAAGATTAGCGATGATCTTGTAGTCCTTGTTTATGAATTTCGAGAGGTCTAGTTTCAAGATGTCCTCTTGAATAATTTCCACATTTTTAAAATCCTTCATTGTCTCTTGTAGAATGCTAACCAATCTCTTGTCTTTCTCTATAGTAATAGCTTTTTGGCTCTGGGCAGCCAGTTCCTGGGTAAGGGTTCCAATACCTGCTCCGATTTCTAAAACAATATCTGTATCATGAAGATTAGATGTTTTGATGATTTTTTTTAGGACATTTTTTGAAATTAAAAAAATCTGCCCCAATCTTTTTGATGGTCTTATATCTTGCTGTCCCAATAACTGCCTGACTACTATTTTTGATGTGAGGTCTAATCTTGTCATTTGGGTATTATAACGCTTATGTGGAAAAAATGCTTGACTTTTTTGTATAAGGGAGTATTCTGCTAAGCAATAGCTTTTTAATCTAATAGATTAAGAAGTAGAAAATATTCAGCGAAGAATTCAGCTTTGGCTGGCAAAAATCGATAATTTTCAGAAGGGAAAATTTCTAAAGAAAGCACTGCGAGTTTTTGAAAACCCTATCCTATGTTTGGGATTAGTGGTTTTTTGTTTTTTAGTTTTTGGAGCAGAGAAGCAAATAAAAAGAGAATCTTTGCTGGCCAGTTCCTCTGTTTCTTTTGACGCTTCTTTCGGCTCCGAAGAAAAAGTATTCTTTAAACAAAAGGATTTAGTTATGTTGGAGTTCCCACAAAGCATTGTAATAGAAAAAAATAGTTTTAAATCAAGTGCTCCGACAGAACTGGTCAAAACAAGAGTTTTGGGTTCTCTAGCTGTGGAAAGAGAACTGACAACGAGAGAAGAAATAATTGAGTATGCGGTTGAAAAAGGCGACACGGTTTCTTCGATTGCCGAGAAGTTTGGTATTTCTGTAGAAACAATCCTCTGGGCCAACAATCTAAGCAGTAATTCAAAGATTGTGTCTGGCAAGACATTAACCATCCTGCCGGTTTCGGGCATTATGCACTTAGTTGGCAATGGAGAGAGTTTGGGCTATTTGGCAGAAAGATATAAGACAAAGATAGCCGAGATAAAAGAGTTCAATGATGTCTCTGAAAAAGGAGAGATATTTATTGGCGACCTCTTGGTAATTCCCGGTGGCAGGATGCCACCGCCATCGCAGTCCAGCGTTCAATATGCTGCATCCAAATCAAATATTCTCATGGCGAATAGTTATTTTATCTGTCCTATCCCTGCTCCCTGCAGTGTTACTCAGGGACTTCATTATTATAATGCGATAGATTTCTCAAATGGGCAGTGCGGTGAAACGGTCTTTGCAGCTGCCGGAGGCAAGGTCCAAAAAACAGGATTTCATAGTATAGCCGGGAAATATGTCAGGATATTACATCCGAACGGCGTAGTTACCCTTTACGGCCACTTTTCTACTGTTTTAGTCTCCGCAGGGCAGACCGTTTTGCAGGGACAGATAATAGGATATACAGGTAATACGGGTTATACCATTGGCAGGACAGGATGCCATGTCCACTTTGAGGTCAGAGGAGCGCCTAATCCTTTTCGCTAATATTTATTGAATTTATTGATATTTTAAAAAGTTCTTCGCGAGGTCAGATCCCGCGGTTTTTGTCCCAAACTAATTCAAGAAAGATTGACAAAAATGTAGCAATGTGATAAAGTATCTGTAGTAAACATAGTTCAATCCAAAATCAAAGGGGGATAAAATGAAGTGGTATTGGAAAGTAGTGTGTAGCACCTGCGGTTTTGAATCCGAGCTATTCCCCGACACTTCTCGGGGCTACGCTTCTGCAGTTAGCGTGGAAAGTAGCCACATTGAGGAGACGCGGGAAAAAGACCTCGAGACGGGGGCTATGTATGAGCACATAACCCATCTCGACAAGGTTCGCAAAGAAGAGGATTAAGATAAAACAGTTCAATGTTCATCGGGAGGCAACATCGTTTGCCTCCTTTTGTTAAATTTTCGTTCTTTCTTGCATTCTATACATCAGCGCCTCGCTGATATGCTCGTTCAGAATTTTTTCGGAGCGCTCTAAATCAGCAATGGTTCTGGCTATTTTGAATATTCGATGGAAACCCCGAGCCGAGAGGCGTCCAGAATCAACATATCTTCTCAATAAATCCTGCGAAGCATTAGGAATCTCGCAATATTTCTTAATGTGCGGAATCTCCATCTCGCTATTGGTGAGAACATTTTCCTGTTTAAATCTTTGCCTCTGGATGCTCCGCGCGGTAGTGACCCTTTCTCTTATCCTTGAAGCAATATCCTGTTTTTCTTCCTTGACGAGTTTTTCGTATTTTAGTTGTGGAACCTGGATAAAAAGGTCGATTCTATCCATTAAAGGGCCGGAGAGTTTTCTCTGGTATTTTTGAATTTGGCTGTAGGTGCAGGTACAATTTCTTTCTGGGTCGCCGTAATAGCCGCAAGGGCAGGGATTACTGGCGCATATTAGAGTAAATCTCGCAGGGAATATTGAACGGTGTCTGGCCCTTAAGATAGCAATCTTCCCTTCTTCTAATGGTTGTCTTAACGCTTCTAAAACATCCCGATGGAATTCGGGGAGTTCGTCCAAAAACAGAACGCCCCGATGAGATAAGGTAATCTCTCCTAATCTGGGAGGGCTGCCTCCGCCAATAAGCGCAACCCCTGAGGCGGTATGGTGCGGGGAGCGGAATGGAGGAGTGTTAATAATAAATTTCTTTTCCGGCAAGAGCCCGGCAACACTGTAGATTTTTGTTACTTCTAACGATTCTTCAAAAGATAATCTAGGCAGAATGGAACAGATGGACTTGGCTAACAAACTCTTACCTGTTCCCGGAGGTCCTGTCATTAAAAGATTGTGGGCTCCAGCAGCAACAATTTCTAATGCCCTCTTAGCATATTCCTGGCCTTTAATCCACCCAATATCAACAGGATATTTCTTAGACGATTTCTCCCATTTGATTTTAGGCGCAAGAATGGTTATCTCGCCTTTTAGATAATCAATTAATTGGGATAGGTCTTTAATCCCTGTCACTTTTATGCCCCTAGATAAAGATGCTTCAGGTGCATTTTGTTCTGGCAGGATTATTTCAGAGAATCCATTTGACTTTGCTTTTAAAGCAGAAGAAAGAACTCCTTTTACTGGTCTTAGTTTTCCATCTAAAGACAGTTCACCAATAAAAATTTTCTTTTCAACATTAAATTTTATCTGTTTTGAAGCCAATAAATAACCAACAGCAATGGGGAGATCGTAGAGCGCGCCTTGTTTCTTTAAATCTGCCGGAGCAAGATTAACCAAGATGCGTTGGGATTTAGAGTAAGGAGGATAAAAACCTGAGGACTTAAGCGCAGAACCAATTCTTTCCTTTGATTCCTCTATTGCTTTATTGGGCAACCCAACAATGGTAAAACATCTTAAACCATAAGAGACATCGGTTTCCACCTCAATAATCTGAGCATCTAACCCGACTATGGCTGTCGAGAACACCTTGGATGGCATAATATTTTAAGATTATTTATAAAAAATAAAGGAGCGTAATTCCTCCTTTATTATTTTTGAGTGGGGTTTCTCTTTTATATTGTTTTATCTAGGATGTGCTTGAGCACTGGTGGCCTGAGCGCTGACCCTGTGGAAAACCTGTGCAAAACTTTGCGGAGAACAGTTCTCGACAAAGTTATTCTTTTTGGCAATTAATACAAAATTTCACTTCTGGTTTTGCCGTGATTCTTGCTTCTGAAATTTCTTTACCGCATTTTCGGCAGATTCCATAACTGCCATTTTTGATATGTTCTAATGCTTCACTGATATTCCGAAGTTTTTTCTCTAACGCATATTCAATTGGGAGTAATCTTTCATACTCTTCTCTTTTCTTGGCGGCATCTTCTTCCATATCGTCATCTCCGGGTTCAGCGCCGACATCAGGAAACTTGGTGTCCCAATCTCCTTTTAATTTGCTATCTTTCTTGGCGAATTTCGAAAGTTGTTCCTCAGTGGCAATCTTATCTTGTTCTAATTGTTTTTTTATTTTTTCAATGAATTCTTTATCCATATTTTTATCATTGTTTATTGTGATGAATAAGGATAATCATCTGCGTCATTCGGATTGGTTTTTGCCTTAACTTCTATCCCGTCCCACCAACCATCACCGTCACTATCTTTTATGTCAACATCTTCATAAGAATCCAATTTAGAAAGTTCTAATAATAAAACCTTTCCCTGAGGGTTTTTTATTAAGTATATAAAGGACTTAGAATAGAAATTTCCTGGCTCAAGCGTCTCTTCAAAAAACCAATTAGTGGACACAATAATCTGGTTTTCATCTTGTTCAATGCTTGTAAAATCGGATATTTTGAGCTTGCTGTCTATGGCTGTGGACGGAAAGGAGCCGGTGATTTCCCAGCAGGCATCTTCTTCCATTCCTTCAGATAGGCAATCTTCTATATCTGTTCCAAAATCTGGTTTATAAGCCAAGGTATTCATCTTATCAGCGTCGCGCGCGTCAAAAGCATTTAAGAATTCCTGAAAAATATTCCAGGCAATGGTTGCTGCCTCTGATTGTTTTTCTAATTCTGGTGGAGTTGATTGCAAAAGCTCAATAGTTTCAGTTATAGCTGCGCCAGAAGAAGTAAGAATAAGATAACCTTTATATGCAGCCCAGCAGATTCCAAGATTTTCTTGAGGGAAAGAGCTATATCGGAAAAATACTCCTTCATGCTTGGCTGTTTTGAATATGCCAAGATTGCCGGATTCTTCCTTGCCAATTACTTGAAAGAGTCCTTCAGTATCATTTTCTATGCTTGGCTCCCAAGGAAACATCAGGTCTGGAATGTTCTTTTCTTCTTGTGTTTTGGCGATAAGCCCAAAGCGATTCTGGCCATCGGCTGAATAGATAAATAACACAGGGTTGTCCTCTAACGCATCTAAAAGTCCTGCCGGCATTTTAACCTCAAAACTATTTAGGAATTCTCTTAGTCCGAGAAAATGCGGTCTTGTCTTCTCTTTAATAATTATCCTTGTAAACTGATTCTCTCCCAAGTCCTTTTTAAGTAATTCGCTTAAGAGATTTGGGAGTTCTTCTGCCGTAGATAGTTCTAAGATGTTTTCTTGTTCTATTGAAACAAAAGAAGACGGGAGCATAACCTCTGGCGGTTCTGTTTCATCTGAGGGAGGAGATGGCGGGGCAGGAGGAGTAATAGTCCCCTTTTTAACAAAGAGAAACCAATAGACGAAAACTGAGATGACTGACAAGATAACAACACTTAGGCCTATTACCAAACCTCGCGAGCGCCTTTTTTGTTTTTCGGAGGGTTTGGGCGGGAGAGGTTCCAACACCTCGACCTGTTTCTCAAAGATTTCTTGACCTGGTTTTTTTATCCGTTCCCTTATGTCTTTCAACTCCTTTTTGGCTTCCTGTTTTTCTAATCCTATTTTATCAACTCCTTCTTCTTTTTTTTCTTCTCTCTGCTCTTTCTGTTCTTTAAAGATTTTCATTCTTTCCTCGGCTTGTTTTAATTTCTCTTCTATCCCCAATTGAGGAATTTTCTGTTTTTCCCGAGGTCTATCCGGCCGTTTTTCCGCTGAAGGAACTACTTTGTCCTCCTCTAATTTTAATCTGTCTAACCCTAAGTCCAAATCCTTTAATTTCTTATTGATTTGTTGAAAGCGTTCTTTCTGTTCTTTCTTTTTTTCATCCTTTGCTCTCTGTTCTTCTTCCAATCCTTGTATTTCTGTCTTAGTTGCTTGGCGATCCTCTGGCGTCTGCCTCGTTGCCTGCCTGCCGGTAGGCAGGGCAAGATAGGTCTGGTTTTCTTCTTTCTGGCGAAGCAATCCTGTATCTTCCCTGAGTTTAGCTATTTCTCTTCCAAGACTAGAGAGATTACTTTCGATAATATTCCTTTCTTTTAACAATTCAACCCTTTCTCTTTCTATATGTTTTATTTTTGAAAACTGATGAGTCGGTTCTTCGGTCGTCTTTTTCTGTGTTCTTATTTCTTCTTGCTCTTCTTCCTGCTTTTTCTCTGTCTTAAAGGGGGACTTTTCTTTTATTCCTCTTAATGTTTCCTGGAATTCTCTTGTTGCCTTCATCTTCTTAAACTTCTCTTTTTCCTCAATCGTTACTTCTGTAGGCTTTCCCACTGCAACTCCTTCTTTTTCTTGAAGTTCAATAATCTTCTTTCTTTCTTTTTCTGCTTCTTCAAGCCGAAGCCGCGCCAAGTCCCTTTTCATTGTCTTGAGTTTTATATTATGCTTTTTCTCGCCGACACTGATTTTTTCTTTAGTTTGCTCTTCGGGTTTTTTACTAAAAAGAGCGGAAGAGAAAGGACTTTTCTCCTCCTTCCTCCCTTTGTTGTTATAAGTTTTTCCTTCCTCTATGTTGTCTGTCATGTGGTTCGGACTGCTTTTTAATGGGGGCATTTTTTAACTCCAGATTTATTCTGCCCCTTCCATCAATAGAGACAACCCTTACATCTATTTTGTCGCCCACCTTGAGTTTTTCTTTGCATTGTGAAGCAGATAGCAATCCTTTCTGATTAGGGTTTAACTCTATCATTGTTCCAAAAGTAAAGGTTTTTCTAACTTCTCCCAAGAAACAATCACCAACTTCAGCTTCGCGGACAAGATCCTCTATTATGGCTATAGCTTTTTCTGCCCCTTCTTTGTTTTCAGAGGTGATAAAAATTAACCCAGAGTCATCGATGTCAATGGTTACGCCTGTATCTTCGCTGATCTTCTTGATGGTCTTGCCTTTTGAGCCTATTACATCGCCAATTTTTTCGGGAGATATCTGAAGTTTGAATATCTTAGGAGCAAAAGGAGATAGTCCGGGCCGAGGTTCGGCGATTGTTTTTTCTATTGTGTCTAATATCTGCAATCTGGCTTGTTTTGCTCTTCCCAGCGCCTGTTTTAAGAGTTCTTGATCTATGCCCGTTGCTTTAACATCCATCTGGATAGCTGTAATGCCTTTTCTCGTGCCGCCTACCTTAAGATCCATTTCTCCATGAAAATCCTCTGGTCCTTGAATGTCGGTCAGTAATTTGTAGTCCGCCTGTTTTTGATTGTTGCTGTTTGATTCGGCGACCAAGCCAATGGCAATTCCAGCCACAGGCCTTTTGATAGGCACGCCAGCGTCCATTAAAGAGAGTGAAGATGAGCAAATAGATGCCATAGAGGTTGAACCATTAGAGCAAAGCATTTCCGAGACAATACGGATGGTATATGGGAATTCATCAAGGTCTGGGATAACGGGCAAAAGCGCTTTTTCAGCTAACATTCCATGCCCGATCTCTCTTCGGCATGGAGCCCGAAGCGGTTTAGTTTCGCCAACTGAATAGGGAGGGAAATTATAATGGTGGAAAAACCGCTTCTTCTCGGTTATTTCCATTCCTTCAATTAATTGTTGTTCTCGGGGACCTCCCAAAGTAAGGATGGAAAGTGAACGGGTTACTCCTCGTGAAAAAAGGCCAGAGCCATGAGCCCGTGGGATTACTCCTGTCTCGCACTCGAGATTCCTGACCTCATCTAATCTCCGGCCATCTATCCTCTTTTCTTCTTTTAGCGCTTTATTATGGACTAATTTCTTGACCTCTTTTTCAAAAACCTCTCCCGCAGCCATTATTTTATCTGGATAGTCTTCGCCGATAAACACCAAGGTTTCTTCCTTAAGTTCTCCTAATGCCCGCAGCCTTCTTTGTAGTTTATCGGTATCTTTAAAAAGTATCTTTTCAATCTTACCACCCAAGAATTGTTTTACCTCGTTTTCTAATTCTCTATCCATTTTTAATTCTACAACAATCTTTTCTTTGCCAATCTCTCGTTGGATTTTTTCTTGGAGCTCTATCAGTTTTTTGATTTCGGGGACGGCAACAACAGCTGATTGAGAAACTATTGTTTCTGCTACCTCGCTCCCGGCTGCCTCAATCATGTTAATCAAAATCTCGTCCTTGTGTTTTCTGCCAGCAAAAATGATATCTAAAGCCATTGCTTCTCTTTGTTCATAGGTTGGATTGAGCGCAAATTGGTCTTTGGCGTCCATCTTGCCTACCCTAACCGCTCCTATGGGACCCTGCCAAGGAATATCAGAAATACAGAGAGCTGCTGAGGCGGCTAATATTCCCAAAATATCAGGATCATTTTCTTCATCTATTGAAAGACAGGTAATAATAACCTGAACCTCTTTCTTGAATCCTTGCGGAAATGCAGGCCTTATTGTTCTATCGATTAAACGAGAAATAGTGGTCGCATTGTCCGATGGCCTGCTCTCTCTTCTAAGATAGCGGGAACCCAATATCTTCCCACTGGCATAGTATCTTTCTTCATAATTTACGGTTAAAGGGAAAAACCCCGCTCCGGGTCTTGCGCTTGACATTACTACCGTAGCCAATAGCTGTGTATCTCCGCATCTGACCATGGCTTCAGCATTAGCCCTCTCTGCCCAATTCTTTGTTTCAAAGATAATATTCTTATCTCCAATTTTTATTTCATACTTTTTTGTCGTACTGCTCATAAAGCTTATTCTTAGTTGCCCAATAGGATCCGAGCTATCATTAATTTAGCGGAGCGAATTTTATATTCAGATTCAAGGCGCTTAGTCGTGAAGTGTGCTTAAAAGGCACATAAGCGGCTAAGTAACGAAGAATCTGGATAAAATTCACCCGCCCGAAGGGAAGCAAAAGAATAAGTCAATTCCTTCGTTGCTCCTCCTCGATGTGTCCTAAAGAACACATCTTCGTCGTCGCGCAGGGCGCTCTCTCTGCAGATATAGCGCTGTACTGGCCAGAGAGATTTTTTCTTCTGACAAGACATGAGGAGTGAAGTGTGTCAAATTTGACACATAAGCGACGAATAACACAGTCAGAAGAAAAAATATCCTGGCCCCTCTGGGGAATCTCACAATGAACCAATCTCTTCGTTGCTCCTCCTCGATGTGTCCTAAAGAACACATCTTCGTCGTCGCGCCTCGATATTGTTTCATTGTGAGATTCCAGTCCTCGTTATATCTGCAGAGAGAGCGCTAAACTTAACCTATTCTTTTGCTTCTAAGATTGATGATAATTCGGACCCTGTTGGGCTATTTTAAAAGATATTTATCGGGACTTTTCCCCAAGTCAATAAAATCATCAGCAATCTTTCTCAGTTTTCCAGAGCAGGACTTGTCAAAAGCAACAATTTCCACCCTGACAGGAGTAGCATTTTTGAGATACTCAACTAAAGGAATAAAATCTCCATCTCCGCTTATTAAGATAATAGCATCTACAAAATTGCTGAATTTAATTGCATCTACCGCTATGCCGACATCCCAATCTCCTTTTTTTATTCCGCCTGGGAATATCTGAAGGTCTTTTACCTTGACCTCGATTCCCATATTCCTCAGGGCTTCAAAAAAAGAACTTTCTTCTTCGCCCTCTGTCTTAATACCATAAGCGATTGCCCTAATGAATTTTCTCGAGGCAAGCGCTGTCATCAAAACCTCTTTGAAGTTGACCCTGGCTCGATAAATGTTCTTGGCAGAATGATACATATTCTGGACATCAATTAAGACCGCTACTCTTTGTTCTTCGTGTTTTAGCCCCTTATTCTTTTTATTTTTTTTGGGCTTGGATTTTAATAACATATTATTTTTTGAGACCTAATTTTTTAATGAGCCCCTGATATCTCTTCTCGTCCTCGATTTTTAGATATTCAAGCAGCTTTCTCCGCTTAGAAATCATCTGTAAAAGGCCTCTTTTAGAGTGGATGTCTTTAGAATGTGTCTTAAAATGTTCCAAGAGTCGCTGTATTTCCTCGCTTAATATAGCAACCTGGACTTCTGGAGAGCCGGTATCGCCTTCATGTAATTTGTGTTTTTTGACAATTTCTGTTTTTTCTTCTGGCGTAAGCATAATTTTAATTATTGTTTCTAATTTTTTAAGAGGCCTATCCTTTGGCTTTGTATTTATTTTTTTATACTACCTCTAAAACAAAAAAAATGAAAGACCTTGTATCTCTATTGTTAAGAACTGTTCTCGACAAAGTTATTTAATAAAAAAGAGCTGGTCTTTATCCTTAAGTTTATGTTTTAAGCCGACTAATTGGTTGGGATACAGAGCTGATAGTCCTTTTACCTTTGCTCCGGTTATTTCCTGGGCTAATGCTTCAGATATCTTCTGGGCTGTTGTCAATACGGTTGCTCCCTCTTTACATATTAAGGGCTCACTGTCTGGAGTGGCGCCGGCGCTTTTTCTGAGATAGATTCGAATAAGATCCAATCTGCTGAATATTTTTTCTTTGAGCTCATCTATCCCTATATTATCCCTAGCGCTAATAAGCAGGCAGTCTTTTCCCAGCTGCTTAGAGATTTTTTCCAGTTCTTTTTGCGGTAAGAGGTCGACCTTGGAAAGAATCCTGAGGGCGGGGGCGTACACCCTATTTGCCATAAGCGCATCAATTAACTGATCCTGTGTTGCTCTTTGTTTAAACGCAATCTTAGCGTTAAGCACCCTGAATTCGCGGGCCAGCATCTTTACATTTTCTTTAGATATAGCCCCTGGGTTTCCAAGGATCTCTATTCCTCCTTTTAATCTTTTTTCAATGGATATCTTGGGTTTTTCTTGATTTAATCTAACACCTGTCTGCCATAATTCTTTTTCCATTAGATGAAAGGTGCGCGGCTCTTCTGCTGAAGCAACCAATAATATCAAATCAGCCACCCTTACCACGGAAAGGATCTCTTTGCCTCCGCCTCTACCAGCAGACGCTCCGCTTATGAGACCGGGCACATCAAATATCTGTATCTTAGCTTTCTTGTAGCCCAAAACTCCGGGGATGACATCTAACGTTGTAAATGGATAAGAGCCGACTTTCGATTCAGTGCCTGTTAGTTTGTTAAGCAGGGTTGACTTTCCAACCGATGGCATCCCGACTAGTACTACGGTGGCGTCGCCATGTTTCCTGACAGCAAAACCATCTCCACCACCGCCCTTTTTTCTTGCTTGACCCTTAATATTAGCGTCTCTTAACTGGGCCAACCTTGCTTTTAGTTTGCCGATATGGTGCTCGGTGCCCTTGTGATAGGGCAGGGACTTGATTTCTTCTTCGATTTGTTTTATCCTCTGTTCGATTTTTTCTGTGTCCATAGCATTTTCTTGCTTTTTTTAATAGTATAGAATAGAATAGTGAAGAGTAAAGCATATAGGCATTAATTGTTGGGGATAGTATGGCAAAGATTTCACGAAATAGAAGGCGATTTGATATCAGAAAAAAGCAAAAGAGGCAAAGGAAACTCAAGAAACTGAGAGAGCTTTTTATTAATGCAAAAACTGCGAGAGCAAAAGATGCTATCTTGGAAAAATTGAGCAAGATTGCTCCTCATCTATCTGAACAAGAATTCTTGTCTCCATTGGATTTAGAAAAGAAGGACGAGCAGTCGGATTTAAAAAAGAAAGATAAACAGGTTAGCAAAGAACTATTAAAGAAATAGTAATACTTTGTCCGGCAGCGAGCTTAGTTTTTAGAACAGAAAAGACAACCCTTATGGGTTGTCTTTTGGTTTCTCGATACTTCCTCCTTACCTCCTTCTCCTTCCTTGAGACGAGGTTATGGTATTGTGGTTACTGCGTAGCAGATAGCGCCTCCCGCACCAATGACGGCAAACGTCGCTGATATCGTTAATGCTCTCATTGTTTTCTCTCCGATTATGACGCTGATGCCAACAAGAGTGGCACCGGCTATCATACAGAAGCGAGCTACCTGTGTGAGTGGCACAGGTAGCATGGATAGGCCTGTGGCTACTATGATCCCTACTGCTACGATGATAATCCCACT
>CAZIIL010000005.1:18361-20303 GCA_964539465.1 uncultured Candidatus Saccharibacteria bacterium | reverse complement strand
GCCAACAATATGAAAATTGCTGGCTGGCCCTCCAATCTCCTTTGGCCATCCAGAAGAAATCTCACAGCCAATAATCCATTTAGTAAAATGATTTCGGTTTTGCTGCAGTATATTCATTGACTTTATATCAGGCACAGCATCATGGTCGGTAAAAGCAACAATTGAGATATTGTTTTGTTCGCAAGCATCAAGCGCTTGCTTGTAATTAAGTTCACCATCTGAAGTAGTGGTATGGCAGTGAAGATTTTGATACATAGCGCCCCCAGAAGGATTCGGACCTTCATTTCTGATTCCGCAAACCAGTGTTCTATCCGCTGAACTATGGGGGCCCTTCGGTAATCTCAGGGCAAGATCCTTCGGCTTTACTCAGGATAAGCAGGAAGGTCTATAATCTAATCTACTACAAAGTTAGTCGAAATTAAAGAGAGATTCGGGGTCAGACCCCGAAAAACCCATTCAATTGACTTTGATGGTTTTTGAAGGTAGAATAATAGGAGTTTAAAGTGGGGTGGGTTGGCTGAGTCAGGTCTAAAGCAGCGGATTGCTAATCCGTGGGGAGCGATCCCCCGCAGGTTCAAATCCTGCACCCACCGCCAAGTTAAAATGGTGGGTTGCGCCGAATGGCAAGGCACCAGTTTTGAAAACTGGCGGGCTTTTTGCCCTTATAGGTTCGAGTCCTATACCCACCGCCATTCAGGATTTTATTAAAAGCAACGGCAAAGCCGTTGCTTTTGAATGTATCGGGGTTAGGTCTCGATACAGATATTATTATAGAAGTTCTTGACTTTTTCATAAAATAGGTTATACTTTAAAGTTAAGCGTGCACTTTGATAATAGAAAAGCAGAAAAGGAGAAAGAACAATGAAAAAGATGAAAAGGATATCTGTTTTCGTGGTCTTGAGCTTGATGATGATACTATCTCAAACGGTCTATGCTGCTCCGACTTGCTGCCACGCAAGCGTGGGGGGTGACTGCAGTAGGGCCTGGGTGCAGACAGTAGGGTCAGGATCACATCTACTCAAGGTCTGGGTGGACGACGTCTTGATCTTCGAGCAAACCAAGGGCCCGGGATTCTACAGGTCATGGACAATGGAGGACTTGGGGCTTGATAAGTGCGTCCAGCACGAAATCAAGGCCCGATGGGACGGGACTCGCACTGCGAACTTCGGCGGTCCGCACTGCTGCCCGTGGTCAAAGTCGTCACTGGTGTTCATCGACCAAGGCGGAGAATGCATTCCGCTGGGCGGCGACACGACTGTGTGGGCCACGGTCAAAAACGACGGCGATGGCAATATGTCAGGCCAGGTTCCGTGGCAGTTATACTTTGCTGCTACAGGCAACCCAAAGACAGGTACAGTTGTTGCCAATGGCATGCTGGGACCGTTAGCCGTCGGGGAGTCAACCACGCTTGAGTATGTTACGACGACTGTTGGCAACTATATGTTCCGAGCTGAGCAAGAGGTTGGGCATCCTGGTTGTGGGAAGCTTTGGAGCGAGGAGATCAATATAGAGCTCTGCCCCGCTCCTCCTACTGGTTCTCTGACAGTGACCGTATCCTGCGCTAACGCCAACTTCAGCGGAAGCATTGAGCAGGGCGTAACCATGGTGGTGTCATACACTCTCAGCGACGGCCAGAGCAGTACGCAGAACGTTGGCCCAGGCGCCTACAACTTCGATGTAGCCTGGGTGCCTCCGATTGACGGTCTTTATGGGCCTCACAATGTGAGCGCCAGCGGAGACCTGAAGTTTGGGGGCAGTACCATCGACTCGGACACTGACTCTGACAGCGCTTTGGTGTGCGGCGAGGCGAGCGGCTCTCTAACAGTGACAGTTAGCTGCCAGAATGCCAACTTCATGGGCAACGCCGGACAGGCAATGACAGTGGACTACACTCTCAGCGACGGCCAGAGCAGTACGCAGAACGTTGGCCCAGGCGCCTACA
>CAZIIL010000005.1:0-18261 GCA_964539465.1 uncultured Candidatus Saccharibacteria bacterium | reverse complement strand
GGCAGTACCATCGACTCGGACACTGACTCTGACAGCGCTTTGGTGTGCGGCGAGGTTCCTTTAAGTGGCTGTATAGTCGGTTCTAAGGTTGATGACCTCCATGTCGGCTTGCCGGACTGGGTGATTCATGTTCGGCCGGCTGGGACTCTGGTTGTTTCTCCGACTATGACAGTTACGACTACGGGCACCGGTTCCTTTCGCTTCGACGGTCTCGAACCAGGCCAATGGGTGGTCTGGGAAGAGATGCAGCTCGGGTGGAGCGCGGTAACCTCTCCTGAGTTTGAAGTCACGGTACTGTCTGGTATGGAGTGCACAGAGGTGCGGTTCAAGAACCGCCAAACCCCGCCAGGATGTCTGCAGGGCTGGAAGGTGGATCAAGATGATCAGGGCGTCCATGACTGGACAATCCAGGCGTGGCAAGTGGAAGGTGGAACCTCAGCTTTGCCACGCGAGGTCGAGACCGACGTAACAGGGTTCTTCCAGTTTAACGGTCTTGAACCGGGTCAGTGGGTGGTTCAGGAAGAACAACGAGACGGCTGGTCGCCGATGTCGGCGGACACCTTCACGGTGACGGTGCCGGCAGGTGCGCAGTGCGCCTCAGTGCGGTTCCAGAACCGCCTCGTCGGGTATAAGCTGTTTTTGCCCTTTGCAACCCGCCAAACCCCGCCTCCGCCGCCTCCGCCGCCGGAGCCGTGCTCGATCCGTAAGTTGAGAGTAGAATACGGTGGGATGTCCAGTGATATGGACTTTGCTCTCTGGCCCGGCCCGACATATAGTAATATATTGTTGGGCTGGGGTCGTCCCATTGACTTCAGCATGGTTGACGGGGAACCAGTCCAGGGTTCGTATCTCGGCTGGTACAAGGGATACAAGGTCAAGGGACCCGGTCCGACATGGTCCTTTGTAGCGCCCAGTTCAGGTGCACATCCTTCTCCGGGTGCCCTGTATTGGTTCTCTGTTTGGTATGAGGACCAAGGGGAGATTTGTACCCTAATGATCCCCATGCAGTGGGACCCCCCCGAGGGAAGCATAGAGGCGCTTAGCGCGGAGGGAATTAAGCGTTTCGATCCTCGGACGGGGGAGTATAAGTAAAGTAGTAGTTCTTCAAAAGTGCGCGCAAAAGCCCGAGACAATGTCTTGGGCTTTTCAATTATATGTATATATCGAAACCAGACCCTGATACAAATCCTTGTTACAAATTTATTCTCCACTTTTTACATTCCACTCTCCACATTCGATTTTCCGTATTTCACTTTTACCTGCGCGCTACTGCGATGCCCAAAACCTGTTTTGCCCCGGCTTTTCTTAGTACTTGAGCTGCCTCTTCCATAGTAGTGCCGGTTGTAAACACATCATCTACTAACAAAATCTTTTTGTCTTTTACAAGTTCTGGCTTTTGACAGGCAAAAGCGCCACTGAGATTCTTTTTTCTTGCTTGTTTTGATAACTCGGTTTGAGGAATGGTTTCTTTGGTTTTGGCTAATGCATCTTTTAAAATGGGGATGTTCAGATATTCTGACAAATGTCTGCTTATCTCCTCGGATTGGTTAAAACCCCTCCATCTTAATCTCTTTTTGAATAATGGGATAGGAACAAAGGCAAAATCCTTTTTATGCGCAAGAAACACGGGTGGGTTTTCTAAATTCTGGAAATAGATTATAATAATAGCGGATAGGATTTTTGCTAAGTCCTTAGCAAAGGGTTGGTATTTGCATTTCACGATAAGCTTTTTAATGATAAAGTTGTTGTAGTCAGAAGCAAAATAAAGACAGGATAGTTTGCCTTGCGGCCTGAATATCCTGTCTGAGATATCAATCATAGCCAGGCAGTCCTGGCAGAGGTAGTCCCCGTCCTTTCCGCAATTTACGCAAAATTCAGGGAAAAGAAGTTCTAAGCAAAAATCTTTTATTTGACTAAAAATAGAGTCCTTTCTGAGCATTTTGTTATTAGGTTCCATATTTGTATTTTATGGTATAATAGAAATGACAGGAAGTACATATCTGGCATGTCATGGTTTTTTAAAAAACATCCACAATCATTTTTGGGAATAGACATTGGTACCGCAGGGATAAGGGTGGTTGAGCTTTCTAAGCATGGAGAGCAAGAAAAATTAGAGAATTACGGTTATGTTTCTCTTCCCCTTTTTCATTCAGACTCTCTAAAAGGAATCGAGAAAGGGACATTGGTTCTTTCGACCAAGAGGATTGCTGAATTAATGAAGCTGCTTCTACTTGAAGCCAAAATAAGAAGCAAAAAAGCAGTTTTTTCTATACCTGATTTTTCCACTCTTTTTACGGTTTTCGATCTTCCTCCGATGAATGAAGAAGAGATAGGGTTGGCTGTTCAGTTTGAAGCAAGACGTCATGTACCACTGCCTCTTTCTGAGGTTACCTTAGATTGGTTGGTGACTAAAGGAACCCCATCCAGCCAAAAAAAGGAGAGAATAGAGATATTACTGGTGGTTGTCCCCAATAGAATTATAGACCAATATACTGAGATTGCTGAGTTGTGCGGGCTTCAACTTCTATCATTAGAAGCAGAGGTATTCAGTCTTCAAAGAGCCTTGACAAGAAGCGCAGAAGACACTGTTTGCTTAATAGACATCGGGGTTCAGAGTACCACCTGTAGTATTGTTGAAAGCAGGATTTTAAGGATTTCTCATAGTTTTGATATAGGAAGTAGTATCTTAACAGAAAGAATCTCCAAAGCGTTGAATATTGATTATAAAGAAGCAGAGATTTTAAAACAAAATCAGGGCTTGATGAAAGGAGAGCAGGATGTAGCCAAAATCCTAAGGCCTTTACTCGGTATGATATTAATTGAGATTAAGAGGGTGGCGGACACTTTTTATGAACGGGAAGGAAGACTGGTTCGGTCATATATAATCTCGGGTGGGTCGGCATCGCTGCCTGGTCTAAAAAAATATCTCTCTGATTCTTTGGAGGGAAAGATAAAAATCATCAATCCTTTTGCTGATATGGTTTATCCTTCTATCTTAGAAGAGGAGTTGGAAAAACTTGGCCCAGGATTTTCTATAGCAGTAGGCACAGCTCTTAAGGGACTCGAATACTAAATTTAAGCAATATGGCCATAGAAATTATCCCCAAATCTAGAGCTAGAAGAGGATTCAATGTTTCTCTTCCTGATGTTTTGCATTATTTTGTTGTGTCTTTGTTAATCACCACGATTCTTTCTTATCTTATTTTCTATATCTTAGACATAAAGTCGGAAGCAAGGCTAGAGGAACTTAACACTCTTATTCTTGAAAAGGACACTGCAGAAACAAGGGCGTTGGAGAGGAGGGTATCTACGCTCAAAGAAAAGGTAGCTGCTTTTGGGAAACTGATTGCTTCCTATTGTAAGGGTTCTTGTTTCTTTGATTTTCTAAGTAATCTCTGCCATCCGAAGGTATTCTTTTATAGGACAGGGCTAAACATACCGGAAGCTGTAGTAGAACTTTCCGGGCAGGCATCAGGATTTAAGGTATTGAGGGAGCAAATCCTTATTTTCAAGGAGGAAGAGTTAATTAAGGAGGTTAATTTATCCCGTGCTTCAATTGAAGAAGAAAAAGGAGGAGTTACATTTGATTTAGAACTTTTGCTCGACGTAGGGGTTTTTAAAGATATAAAATAGTCTTTCAAATGCCTAAAATATTAGCCATTATTTTATCGCTTATTGCTGTTGTGGGTTTTGCTTTCTTGTTGCTTTTGCCTCAATACCAGAAGTTTAAGATTTCTAAAGCCCAGGTCCTTAGCAAAGAAACAGAGTTATCTTTAAAAGAAGAATACTTTTCTCAATTAGAATCTGTCTCTCAAGATTTGGAGAAGCGCCAAGAAGAAATTTCTAAAGTGGAATCTGCTTTTCCGAGTGATTTTGATATTCCTTTTATTCTTGAATTTCTCCAATCAATAGCTTCGCAGGCAGGGATGATATTTGTCAACATTGATTCTTTTTCTGAAATCAAGGCAAAAGAGGAAAAGAATTTTAAAGAAACCCAGATATCTTTTGAGGTATCTGGGACATACGAATCCTTATTAGACTTCCTTTCTCGTTTGGAAAGATCGGCAATAATTATTGAGCTTTCTTCTGTTTCTTTTGCTACATTAGAAGAGAGTGACGTCTTTTCTTTTGAGATAATAATTAAAATCCGTTCATGGCATTGATTTATGCAGACTAAAATTCTTCAAACTATTCAGAAAAACCAGAAGATTCTTATTGCTATCTTTACTACTTTAGTTTCCTTATTTTTTGTATTTCTTTTCCTAAAGACATTCAGCGTCCAAGAAATCCCTATTATTCCCAGTGTTCTTCCTCGACCAGAGAGCATCAAAATAAATTTTAAGATACTTGATAATTCTATTTTAAAAGAACTAGAGCCTGTAGAAGAAGGTTCTTTACCGGCAGAGAAGGGAAGGGAAAATCCATTTATTCCGTTTACGGAAGAACAGGAAATAGAAGAACCTGAATTAGTTGAAACAAGTGAGCAAGACTAAAAGTACATTTAACTTTCTGTCATATATAAATGTCTCTAATTAAAGAATTAGTCAGAAAAGGGCTTTTGGGCAAAAAGGAAGCAAGCTCTTTAGAATACGAGATTAAATCCTTGGGCAAAAAGGAAGAAGATGTTTTATTGGAAAAACAACTTGTTTCCGAGCCACTTTTATTTGAATTGAAAAGCAAGGAATTAAAGATTCCTCTGATAGGAGTGGTATCTGCTAATGTTGGCTCGAAACTCCTGGAACTTATTCCCGAAAAATCAGCCGAGTACTATCAAATGGTGCCTCTATCAAAAAAGGGCAGTGTCTTAGAGGTAGGGATGGTTTATCCCGAAAATCTTAAGGCCCAGGAGGCCTTAAAATTTCTTGCCAGGCAAGGTAAGTTTTCGTATAAAATCTTTCTTATTACCCCATCCGATTACAAAAAGATTTTTAAAAGATACAGAGAAATGGGGAAGGAAGTTAAAAAAGCATTAGAGGCATTAGCAGTAGAAACAAAGCAAGAAAAGGGGGTTGCTCTTGAGAGATTAGAGCCAGCCGAATGGGAAAGATTAGCTGAAGAAAAACCTATATCAAAAATAATTACTGTTTTGTTAAGAAATGCGGTAGATAGAAATGCTTCTGATATTCATATTGAGCCAACCAGTGAAAAATTAAGGATAAGATTCAGAGTGCTCGGCAATCTTTATTCTTCTATCTTCCTCCCGCTCAGTTATCTCCCGGCTCTTGTGGCTCGTATCAAGATACTTTCTAGTTTAAGGATTGATGAAGCAAGGGTGCCACAAGACGGAAGATTCTCAAGCAAGATTGGAGAAAGAAAGATTGATTTTAGAGTTTCGACATTTCCAACGGTCTTAGGAGAAAAGGTAGCTATCAGGATATTAGACCCACAAGTGGGTCTCAAGAGTTTTGATGATATAGGTCTTCGAGAGAGAAGCTTCAAGATTCTCAAGGAAGGGATTGACAAGCCCTCTGGTATGATTTTAGCCACCGGTCCCACTGGTTGTGGAAAGACCACTACGCTCTATGCAGTTTTACAAACTCTTGATAGAGAGAAAAGTAATATTGTTACGCTCGAAGATCCGGTGGAATACTTTATCGAAGGAATTAATCAATCTCAGGTTCGCCCAAAGATTGGCTATACCTTTGCTGATGGACTGCGTTATGTCTTGCGCCAAGACCCAGATGTTATTATGGTGGGCGAAATGAGAGATCAGGAAAGTGCAAAATTGGCTGTTCATGCTGCTCTTACAGGCCATCTTATGCTGTCAACCCTTCATACTCTTGATGCTGTCAGTGTGATTCCGCGCCTGATTAATCTAGGCATTGAACCATATCTTATCCCTGTTGCTCTGAATATTGCCTTATCTCAGCGGTTGGTAAGGAGATTATGCGATAATTGCAAAAAAAAGGTTGAGGCAACAGGCGGAACTAAGAAGCTAATATTAAAGCAAATAGAAGGATTTCCCAAGACGATAAAAGAGGAGATAAAAACCACTGGACCGATATTTGTTTGGGAGATAGTTGGTTGTAAGAAATGTAATAACACAGGATATTCAGGAAGGATTGGAATCTTCGAGGTCTTGAAGATGACCGAGCAATTAGCAGATATTGTGTTGGAGAAACCCAATGAGTCGGAGATTGCCAAGGAGGCAGCTAGGCAGGAGATGCTGACATTAAGACAGGATGCTATGCTAAAGGTTCTGCAGGGGGTAACAACCATTCAAGAGGCTTTGAGGGTGGCTGAGGGTGATTGAGCGGGTAATTAAGTATTAAGCACAATTTAGCGATTTAACAGTTTAGCAATATAGTTGATATGAGCAAGCCCACTAAAAAAGTTTTATTAATAGAAGATGACCCCCTGATTGTGGAGATATATACCACAAAACTAAAAGAGTCTGGTTTTGATGTTGATTCAGTGTTTGACGGGGAAGAGGCATTAAGAAAAATAGGAGAAAAAAAGTATGACATCCTACTTTTAGACGTGGTTCTGCCGCATCTCACCGGATTTGAGCTCTTGGAAAAAATAAAGAAGCAGGAGATAGGGAGTCCAAAGATATTTATCCTCTCTAATCTTAGCCAGAGAGAAGATGTCGAAAGGGCAGAGAGATTAGGGGCTTCGGGATATCTTATTAAAGCCCAATACACTCCCAGCGAAGTGGTAAAAGAAATTAGAAAAGCATTAAAATAAAATCTTCTCATTTGGCCATGACAAACCCTTGTTATGGGTAGCCTCAAGAGCTAATGAGGATAAATATTGGTTATGAACCATAATTCAAGAATAAAAGAATTACTAAGTTTAGCTGTTCGTGAACAGGCGTCAGATGTTCATTTTTCTGCAGGCCACCCTCCTGTCTTAAGAGTGGATAGAAAATTAGTGCCACTAGAGAAGTTTAGAAGATTTACTGGCGAAGACATAAGCGGGTTTGTTTCTGCCCTTTTGAGCCAGGAGCAAAGGCAGAGATTGCTCCAACAAAGAGAGATAGAATTCTCATATGAATTTAAAGAGAAGGTTCGCTTTAGAACAAGTGTCTTTTTCCAAAGCGGGGTTATATCAATAGTAATGAGATTAATCCCAGCCCGCGTCAGGAGCATAGAGGAGCTCAATCTACCGCTTACCCTTCATGATTTTTGTGGTGCTTCCCAGGGATTTGTCATTATTTCTGGTCCTTCCTCGCATGGGAAATCAACGACATTAGCTGCCCTTATTGACGAGATTAACCGCCAGAGGCCTGTCCACATTATTACTATTGAAGACCCTATAGAGTATTTTTTCGAGGATGATCAAGCGATTATTGACCAGCGAGAGGTTGGCTCCGACACCCACGGTTTTGCTGATGCCCTAAAAGCGAGTTTTCGCCAAGACCCAGATGTTATTATGGTAGGTGAAATGAGAGATCCAGAAACTATCAACGCGGCCATCACTGCCGCCGAGACAGGTCATCTCGTCTTCTCTACTCTACATACTAATGATGCCGCCCAGGCCATCCATCGAATTGTAGACACTTTTCCCTCCGGTCAACAAGGACAGATTAGAGCTCAGCTTTCTGCCTCGCTATTAGGAATTATTTCGCAGAGGTTACTTCCAAGGATAAGGGGAGGGCTAATTCCCGCCTGTGAGATTCTGCTTTCTAATTCTGCTGTTGCTAACTTAATTAGAGAGAACAAGATACATGAAATTCCAATGGTGATTGAAACTTCATCTGAACAGGGGATGATTACATTGAATAGAGCATTGGCTAATCTCGTTAGAGCCAAAGAGGTGGCCCTAAGGACAGCCGTTGAGTTTTCTTTGAGCCCAGGAGAACTAAAGAGATTAGTTGGCTCGCTTTAAACCTCTTGCAAAATCCTTTTCTACTGCAATTTAAGCCTTTTGGCTGCAAATTATTCAGGATTTCGTTGCTTTATTCCCGATAAAGCTCCTCATCCTTCATAATTTTCGCTCAAAATTTTTAAATTTCGTTGCGAAAAATTATTTCGCAAGAGGTCTTATGAAATTTTCGTATCACGCAAGAACTAAAGAAGGTGATATCCAAACGGGTGTTATTGAGGCTTCTTCAAAGTCAGCAGCTTTGGAGATTTTACAACAGTATGAACTTTATGTCACCTCCCTGAGGCAGGCGCAAGGACCTCTTTGGCAGAAGAGGATTGCTTTTTTGGGAGAGGCCTCTAAGGGAGATATTATTTCTTTTACCCGCCAACTTTCTATTATGTTGAAATCCGGCATCTCTCTTGTAGAGTCCTTGGAGACAATAGCCCAGCAGGTAAAAAAAATAGGTTTCCGGGAGAAGATTTTAAAGATAGTAGACCGAATAGAAGGCGGGGCTAATTTCTCTAAAACCCTTTCTGGATTTCCAGAATTCTTTTCTCCTTTTTATGTCGGGATGATGAAATCAGGAGAGGCATCAGGAAGGGTGCCGGAATCCTTAGATTATCTGGCTGATTATTTAGAAAAGGAGCAGGATTTTACTTCAAAGCTCATAGGGGCGATGATCTATCCTGCTTTTGTTATAGCCGTTTTCTTTCTTCTGATTTTAATAATAGGGGCCTTTGTTGTGCCCAGTTTTGAGGAGGTATTTATTGAAATGGGCATAGAACTGCCATTCCTCACTATGATTGTGATTTCGCTTTCTAAGTTTATTAAGAAAGGATGGTGGTTCTTATTACTTTGCCTTGCTGCCTGTGTTAGCTTGGTGATTTTTTTCTTGAAAGAGGAGAAGAACAAAAGGCGATTAGACCATTTTTCATTAGAATTACCTCTTATAGGTAATTTTCTCAAGAAGCTCTATTTGTCTCGGATTGCCTTAAACCTTTCGACACTAATTTCAGGAGGTGTTCCCATTAGTCAGGCGTTAGAGATTACCCGGGACCTGATAGAAAATAGCGTTTATAAGGAGATTCTTATAAAAGCCAGAAGTGGAGTAAGGACAGGTAGGCCCATAAGTTCAGTCCTCTCTGTTTATCCAGATAGTTTTCCTTTTCTTTTTATCCAAATGGTGGTGGTCGGGGAAAAAACAGGTCATTTAGACCAATCGCTGCAGAATATAGTTGTTTTTTATGAAAAAGACGTGAAGAACACATTAGATATGCTAATAAAACTGTTGGAACCGACATTAATAATCTGTTTGGGCTTCTTTGTTGCCCTTTTTGCTATTTCTCTCTTCGTTCCGCTGTTTCAGCAGGGATTGAGTTTGTAGCAGAGGGTAGTTTATACTGTTATACTATTACATTGTCATATTGTCATCGCTCGCTCGTTTTTAACAATTTAACAGTTTAGCAATTTAGCGATATAACAGTTTAGCAATATAACAATGTAACGCGCTGACTTGACTTATAAAATGTGATATAATGTAAAAAAGATTAAAAGGTCGATGGTCAAAAATTAAAAGGTTTTCTCTTGGTAGATTGAAGATACATCAAGTTCTATCAGAGAATAAGAAAAATTAAAGATATGAAATCTAGTAAAGGTTTTACACTTATTGAGCTCTTAGTGGTTATTGCCATTATCGGCATTCTGTCCTCCATTGTTTTGGTTGCTTTGGGCGGCGCCAGGAATAAGGCAAAGGATGCTCGGATTATGGCTGATTTGTCTCAGGTTCGGAGTTTAGCAGAGGTGCTTTATGATGCTGACTACGATGCCCTTATTGTAACCCAGGCAGATATGGCTAATTTGGTTAGTGACGTCACGGCTCAAGGTCAAACACTGAGCCTTCAGAACGGATCAAGTAGCTACTGCGCATACGCTGGGCTGAATGAAGGCGGCTATTATTGTGTAGATAGTACAGGAATTGCCAAGCAGGTTGCTACAGACCCGAGTGGCGTAGGTTACTGTGATGGAACCACCTATGTTTGTCCATCAAGCTAGTTTTTCAGCATGAAGATTTCTAAGGGGCTCGGTAGTTTGAACTACCGAGCCCCTTTCTTTTTTTCGCCTGACTTATAAGACCTATTGTGGTGGGCTGGCTTTGCTTGCCAGCCCACCACCCCTAAAACAAAACTCTGTTTTGTTTTAGGGCGTATAGGTCCTATTGGTCTTATTTGTCCTATTTTTATGCTAAAATAAGTCAATGATAGATATTATTTTCGAGCTTGTTATTTTTGTTTTCGGACTATTCATCGGTTCTCTTTTAAATGTGATTATCTGCCGGTTAAACACGGGGCAAGACATTATAGTAAGCCGTTCTATTTGTCCGCATTGTAAACATATCTTATCCTGGCGAGACCTCATTCCTGTTTTTAGCTTTCTCTTCCTGGGAGGCAGGTGTAGATATTGTCGGAAGAAAATCTCCTGGCAATATCCTCTGATGGAGATAGGAACAGGACTGCTGCTGCTTCTTATTTTTATTCTGCCGGCAGGCGAAACAAGCTTACCTCGTCTTGCTGCGTTTCTACCTCGCCTCGCCCTCTCCCCGCCTCGACTCACCGTCTTCGGCGAGGCGGGCGGCGAGGCTGTCAGCGGGTTGGGCCTCCAAGTGCTTCTGACACTTATTTTCTTGTTGATAGTCTTCTATTCGCTCATCATTATCTTTGTTTATGATTTCAAGTACTATTTAATTCCTGACGAGATTGTCTATACAGCTATTATCGCTACCTTTTTCTATCATTTCTTTCATATCTTGGGATATGGTTATTTAGGATATGGAGCATTTAGATTATTATTGAACCCGTTTTTTTCTGGATTAGCGGCTTCGGCCTTTTTCTTGTTTCTTATTCTCGTTTCCCGCGGACAGTGGATGGGTTGGGGAGATGTAAAATTAGTTTTTTTTATGGGCTTATTTCTGGGCTTTCCTAAAATCTTACTAGCTTTAGTTTTATCAGTTAGCATAGGCAGTTTGGTGGGAATTATCTTGATGGCTCTTGGTAAAAAGACCTTAAAAAGCAGGGTTCCTTTCGGTCCGTTTTTAATTATTGGAACGCTTATCTCCTTTTTTTGGGGAGGACAAATTATTGCCTGGTATATTGATGTATTATCTGGGGTGCTGTGATATAAGAGCCAAAATAAGGAATAGCTATTTTAACTAATGACAGCGAATAGCCGATTAAAATCAAAGATGGGTTTTACTATGCTGGAGCTAGTAATTTCTACTGGCATCATCCTTCTTTTATCAGCGATACTTATTCCAAATTACAATAATCTCCGCCATCGATTCTCGCTTTCTAGATCTGCCTATAAATTAGCCCAAGACGTAAGAAGGATCCAGGAAATGGCTACCTCGGCTAAAGAGGTGGAAGGCGCCATCCCGGACGGCTATGGACTATACATAGAACCAGGCAATGAGAATTATCTCTTGTATGCCGATAGGAACCAGGATGAACATTATAATCCCGGCATTGATACATTAATAGAGAGTATATCTTTAGAAGATGGCGTGGTTATAGGAGAATTATCTTTTTCTCCTCTTGGTATTAATTTCAGGGGTCCCGACCCCATTACAAGATTTTCAACAGAAACAGATAGAATAATCATTACTTTGGGTTTAGAAAAAAGCCCAGGAGAAACAAACAGAATAATTGTTAACAAGGTGGGATTAATCTATGTGGAATAAAACGGGAAATAGAGGAGTGCTGCCTACTTTTTTTTCTCAAAAAAGAAGGCAGGGTCTTGCCCGGTTAGACCCTCGCTTTGCGAGGTGTTTGCCAAAGACGAACGATTTAACGGGGTTTACCCCATTAAATGCCGTAGAACGGCAATTTCGCCCAAAGCGAAATTATTTAACGGGGTTTACTCTGATAGAATTAATGGTAGTGGTTTTTATCCTTTTAACCGGCTTTGTTGGACTTATGGCTTTAATGACTCAAATTTTTACATCTACTAATCTAATTGCCTCTAAGCTAACAGCATCTCATCTAGCCCAGGAGGGGATTGAGATAGTCAGGAATATAAGAGATAGCAACTGGTTTGAGGGTGGCGTGGAATGGGACGATGGGATAGGAGAGGGTGATTGGGAAATAGATTATAACATGGTGGCTTTGCTCAGGGCTTATAGCGGAGCATTTCTAAATATTGATACAAATGGCTTGTATGGTTATTCTCTAGGCCAGGGGACTAAATTTAGAAGAAGGATAAGCATAGATAAGACCGATGGGTGCATCCATCTTTCTGTTAGCGTTATATGGGAGCAAGGCGGCAAAAACCATGAAGTCCAGACCTGCGCGGAATTATATAATTGGCGGGAGCATATTGAATAATAAACTTCGCGAAGAATCCCGAGGTGTACCTCTATTCTACGGGATACTTCGTCGCGAAGTTTACACTGAGCTTGCCGAAGTGCTTCTCAGTATGACAAAGTATAACAAGAGAAAAATGACAAAAAAAAGCCAATTAAAATCAGAAATAGGGTTTACCCCATTAAATGCCGTAGAACGGCAATTTCGCCCAAAGCGAAATTATTTAACAGGGTTTACCCTGATAGAACTCTTGGTCGGGATGGGGATTTTTCTTTTAATGTTCGGGATGTTAGTTAGCGTCTTAGTTTTTCAATCTCATCTTCAGAGAAAAGCATTAGCCCAGCAAGAAATTTTAGCCCAATTAAGTTTTACAATGGAATATATGTCTCGGGCATTAAGGATGGCGGCTGGAGCAGAAGACGACACCTGTCTTGATATTGGCTTTAATTATGAAAATCCAGAGATAGGAAATTCAAGCATTCGGTTTATTAATCACTTGCAGGGCGATGACTGCCAGGAGTTTTTTTTGGAAGACCAAGCGTTAAAATATAAGAAAGATGCGGGTGGAGTAAATGAGGTGTTCCCCCTGACATCGCCAAAGATTAGAATTGATGAGCTTCAATTCCGGCTTCTTGGCGAATCAGAAGAAGATAATATTCAACCAAGGGTGGTCATTTTTCTCAAAGCGAGCCCTGTCAATTTTGACTATCCCATTACACTTCAAACAAGTATAAGTCAAAGAGCTTTAGATGAAGCAAGATAAAAATAAAAATAAAGGCGTCTCTCTTTATTTGTCACTTATTATATTGAGTATAATATTTAGCATTTCTCTGGGGTTGAGCGCGCTTTTGATGGGTCAGTTTAAGATTATTCGGGGCATAGAGAACTCAATTATTGCTTTTTATGCAGCTGATACAGGGATAGAAAAGACCCTTTATGAGTTCCAATGCTCTTATCCATTAACAGAGCTTACCAACGGAGCCACATTTCAGGTGGAGGTAAGATGCAATCCGGATTTCCTTTTTTGTCCCGAAGGATGCCTTTCTGACGAAGGGTGTAGTGCTCCTCGTTTTTGTATAAAATCCAAGGGCGTTTTCAGGCAGACCCAAAGAGCTATCGAAGTAAGATATTAATATAACGAGGTCAGACCTCGTTGCAGGGCGATTATGACGAAATCAGAAATAAAACAGAGAATAGAGAAACTTAAGAAGACGATACGTTACCATCGTTATCTTTATCATATTTTAGATAAACAGGAAATTTCTTCGGAAGCGCTTGATTCTTTGAAAAAAGAGCTTTTTGATATGGAACAGGATTCCCCTGAATTCATTACTCCGGATTCTCCTACGCAGAGAGTAGGCGGTAAACCGATAAAGAAATTCAAGAAAGTCAAGCACTCTGTTCCTATGCTCTCCATCAATGATGCTTTTGGCAGAAAAGATATAGTAGCTTGGCAAGAAAGAAACGAGAAATTCCTGAGCAAGGAGGACCGGACTGTGATAGATTACTATTGCGAGCTAAAGATAGATGGACTTGCTGTAGAACTAATCTATAAAGACAATATGCTTTGGAAGGGTTCTACAAGAGGAGATGGGCTTATTGGTGAAGATGTGACTCAAAATATTAAGACAATAGAGGCCATTCCTCTTAGAATACGAGAAAAGGAATCTATCCTAAAAGAGATGCGAAAGCGGGGATTATCGGAGACAATGGAAAAAATACATGGCGGCATTCCAGAATTAATAGTTCGTGGCGAGGTTTTTATCACCAAGAAACATTTTGAGCAAATTAACAAAGAACGTAAAGAGCGTGGTTTTTCATCATATGCAAATCCTAGGAATTTAGCGGCCGGCTCAATCAGGCAATTAAATCCTTGTATTACCGCTTCCCGAGGCTTAGATTTTTTTGCATATGATATGATTACTGATTTAGACGCCAAGACCCATCAAGAAAAACATCAGATTCTAGAAGCCATGGGTTTTAAGGTTGCTCCTTATAGCAAGGTCTGCAAGGCCATTGAAGATATTTTAGAATTTTTCAAAACGATTAAAACGCTTAGGAAAGAACTTGCTTATGAGATTGACGGAATCGTTATCAATATTAATTCAAATTATCTCTTTGAAAAACTTGGTGCTATAGGAAAATCACCAAGAGGGGTAATAGCCCTCAAGTTTCCCCTAAGACAGGTGGTCACAAAGGTCTTAGATATTAAGATACAGATTGGGAGAACCGGTGTTCTAACGCCGGTAGCTATTTTAGAACCCGTGAGAGTGGGAGGAGTCACTATTTCGCGGGCGACTCTTCACAACGAAGATGAAATTAAAAGACTAGATATCAGAATAGGAGATAGTGTGATTGTCGGGAGGGCTGGCGATGTGATACCAGATATTATTAAAGTTCTCCCAGAACTTAGAACGGGTGCAGAAAAGGTGTTTGAGATGCCAATGACATGCCCGAGTTGCGGGACAAAGGTTGTCAGAATAAGAGACAAGGTGGATTGGCGTTGTCCTAATCCCAAGTGTTTCGGCCAAAAAAGAAGATATTTCCACCATTTTGTTTCTAGGGCCGCTTTTAATATCGATGGATTGGGACCAAAGATAGTTGACCAATTACTTGAATATGGTTTGGTTAGCGAGCCATCCGACCTTTTTTTTCTGAAACAGGGCGACTTGATTTTTTTAGAACGGTTTGCTGACAAATCTGCTGGCAATCTAATCGCTGCAATTCAGAAAAGCAAAAAGATTTCATCGCCTCGTTTTATCTTTGCCTTGGGCATTAAAAATGTAGGCGAAGAAACTGCTAGGATCCTGGCTAATCATTTTGGTATCTTGGAGAATTTAAAAATGGCCTCTGTTGAGGACCTGCAAGGCATTAAGGATATCGGTCCAATAGTGGCTCAATCTATACATCAATGGTTTAAAGATAAAAAGCATCTGGAGTTTTTAGAAAAATTAGAGACAGCAGGAATAATCCTTCCCCAAAAATTGCTGGCTTCTTCTAAAAACAATAAAAGCCAAAGACTCGACAATAAGGCATTTGTCCTGACCGGTACATTGGTGTCAATAAATAGGGAAAAGGCGAAAGAGAGCATTAGAGCTTTAGGCGGAAAGATTTCAAATTCAGTTTCTCGGGATACAGATTATTTAGTCGTTGGCGAAAATCCTGGTTCCAAGTTAAGAAAAGCAAAAACGCTAAAAGTGAAACAGCTTTCCGAACAAAGATTTCTAAAAATGATAGAGTAATCCGCGTTTAGCTCCTAATAAATAGTTGGTTGAACAGTTACAGAAATGAATAATGCAAGAAAGGAAAAAATCGTGAATCATCTTAAGCAGATGGACTGGATATTAATTCTCTGCACGGCTGTCCTAATAGGATTTGGCCTTGTTTATATATATAGTTCTTCTTTTCCCAAAGCGGATTTTCTGAGCTTCAAGAAGCAGTGTATCTTTTTTGTTGCTGGTTTCTTTATGATGCTTATTATTAGTTTTATAGATTGGCGTATTTTTAGAGACAGTCCTTATCTAATACTGGCCTTGTATGCGTTTAACATTTTAACCCTGGCTTTTTTATTCTTTTTTGCCCCAGAGATTAAGGGGATAAAAGGTTGGTATCGAATAGGTCCGATTCTCGTTGACCCCGTAGGGCCGCTTAGGATAATTCTAATTATCCTATTATCTAAATATTTTTCAGAGCGGCATATCGAGATGTATAACATTAAGCATATCTTGATATCAGCTATTTATGTTGCCATCCCCTTTTCTTTAATTGCCCTTCAGCCGGATCTGGGCTCGGCTTTAATTTTGCTTTTTTTGTGGTTGGGCATCCTTGTTGTTTCGGGTATCAGGACAATGCATTTTTTCATTTTACTCTTCTGTTTTATTCTTTTATTTGTTATTTCCTGGAATCATTTCCTAAGACCATATCAACAAGAAAGAATCCTAAGTTTTCTAATGCCTCAATCTGAACCGTTAGGGGCGGGATGGAGCCAATCTCAATCAAGGATTGCTATTGGTTCGGGGGGTATCTGGGGTAAGGGTTTCCGGAGGGGGACACAGGTCCAATTGGGTTTTTTAACCTTACCCCAGACTGACTTTGTTTTCTCGGCTATTGCCGAAGAGTTTGGTTTTGTGGGTGTCTTAATTCTGTTTTTCCTTATATCGGTTCTCTTTCTAAGGATAGTGAAAATTGCCCTGAATTGTAAAACAAACTTTCCTCGCCTCTTTGCTTTGGGATTTTCAATACTATTTATCAGTCAAAGCTTTGTGCACATTGGTATGAATTTAGGCCTCCTGCCTGTTATTGGAATATCGCTGCCCCTTGTTGGCTATGGCGGCAGTGATTTACTCTCAAATATTCTTGCCATTGGTATCTTGCAGGGCTTGGTTGTTTATGGAGAAAAATGAAAAATCAAAAACTTGCTGGTATGTTCCAAGAAACTAAAAAACCGCTAATGCGGTTTTTTTAGTTTTCTGATATTTATTTATCGTAAGCGAGCAAGTGGAAAGCAAAAACTTGTTTTTATCTTTCCCGAGCAAGCGTAGAAACGAAGGTTTTTATCGAAGATATTTCCTTATTCCTTTATTTCTTCTACTATTTTTTCAAAGACATTTGGGTATTCTCTGGCCAATGTGGACAGGATTTTCCTATCCAATCCCACATTCTTTTTTCTTAGAAGTTCTATAAATTTTGAATAAGAAATACCTGATTGCCTTGATGCAGCATTAATCTGTATCTGCCACAATCTTCTAAATGTTCTTTTCTTTACCCTCCTGTCGCGATAAGCATATTTAAAAGCATGAAGGAGACCTTCTTTTGCCAATCTATACTTCGATTTTCTGGACCATCGGAAACCCTTAGCTTGTTTTAGCAGCCGCTTTCTTTTTTTATGCGCCGTCTTAGCTGTTTTTACTCGAACCATAATAATGTGATACGAATATGCGGGGGAATGCGAATCTACGAATATGCGAGCCTACAAGTATGTGAATATTCGTGTTATGACAATAATTCTTTGATTTTTTTTGCCTCCGGCTTTGAAAGCGAAGACCACCCCCTCTTGACCCTTTTTGAATCTCCTGACTTTTTGGCTCGAAAGTGATTCTGACCGGGTGACCTTTTTAAGACCTTTCCGGTCTTGGTAATCTTAAATCGCTTTTTAATTGCTTTTCTTGTTTTCATATATGCATTATTAATAGGGAAAGTCATACCGAGGAGCGCATTCGGCAGAGTTTATAGTGAGCTTATTAAACTGCTCAGCGTAAACTCTGCGGCGAAGTATTCCGCGGTATACCTCTATTCTACAGGATTCTTCGGGCCTTAGCCCTCAGAATTTTTTCGAAACAATCATTGTTAGTCCTCTTGCCTCTCTTTTCAACTCGCTTTCTATTTTTATTGGGACTTCTTCTTCTAATTTCTCAACAAATCTTCTGATTTTTTTTCTGGCAAAGTCAGTAAGCCCTTTCTGTCTTCCATATAGCCGCATTTCTATTCTTACCCTATAGCCCTTATCAAAGAAGCTTTTTGTCTGCCTTGTTCTTGTTTCCAAGTCATGCTCCGATATGCCAAAACTTAGTCTTATTCCTTTGATGTCGCCTGTTTTTTTGGTTTTGCTCTTTCTCTCTTTCTTTTTTAACTGATAGAGATGCTTTCCATAGTCCAGTATCTTGCATATGGGTGGTCTAACCTTATCTGTAATCTGGACTAAATCCAAACCCCGCTCACTTGCCATGGCAAGTGCTTTTTCTGACGAGATTATCCCCACCTGTTCTCCTTTCTCATCTATCAATCTAACCTCCCTGTCGTGTATTTGTTTGTTGACTCGTGGGTTTTTAATATTTTAAATAGTTAAATGTAGCAGGCCCTGTTAAATTGTTCGCCTTTGGCGAACACCTCATGAGGCGAGGATCTAAGAAGGTGGAGATGGGGAGTTTGATCTCCCGTCCAGAGATGATGTCAAAATGGTTCTACAAGCTTAGTTTGTTTAGGCCCGGCAGGGTCCGAGCTATCATCAAGATTAGAAGCAAAAGAATAGGTTAAGTTCAAGGTGCGACGAGGAAATTGTGCTGAATAGCACATTGACGAGGAGCAACGAAGAAATTGA
>CAZIIL010000004.1:0-20487 GCA_964539465.1 uncultured Candidatus Saccharibacteria bacterium | reverse complement strand
ACCGAACGCATAATTATCCCCAGAGGCACTTTGTAAGAGATTGACTAAATTTCCAGATTCTGGTATAATATATTTATTATGAAGTTAAGCTTAATGAAAAAATTTATTTTTTCTTTTTTAATTTTGATTTCAATCCTTGGTTGTTTGCCTACAAACGCCGCCTGTGCCTGTGAAGAAGTAGAGGTCAATTTTTTTTCTGCAAAGACCTGTCCTCATTGTGCTCAAGAAGCATTGTTTTTAGAAAAGCTCCAGAAGAAATATCCAGGATTAGTCATGAATAAAATGGAAATCTCTGAACAGGGGGCTACTGACCGCCTTATTGAACTCTACGAACAATACCATGTCCCAGATAATATGAGAGGATTAATTCCAATAACCTTTATTGAGGAAAAGTATTTTTTGGGCTATAGGGATGAAGCAACCAGCGGAAAAGAAATAGAAGATTATATTATTGGCTTATCAGATGGAACAAATGAGCCCTGCGATGAACAAGATAATGAACCCGGAGTTTTATCAAGCATAACTCTTCCCATATTAGGTCAAATTGACACTTCAAAGCTGTCCACCTTAACCCTAGCAACTGTTTTAGGAATATTAGATGGTTTTAATGCCTGCGCAATGGCTGCCTTGGGATTTTTGTTGACGCTCTTAATATCAAGCAAAACCAGAAAGAGAATAATGTTAATAGGGGGCACCTTTATCTTGGTTTCTGGCCTGGTCTATTTTATTTTTATTGCTGCCTGGCTGAATCTATTCATGGCATTAGAACAAATAAAGATTATCACTTCAGTAGTGGGAATCGTTGTTATTTTATTCTCCATCTTTTTACTTAAGGACCATTTTTATGGCATAAGTTGTAAGTTATGCGAAGTGAGTCCAGAAAAAGAGAACTTTTTTAGTAAAACTCAAAGAAAGCTTTTCGAAAGAATGAAGCAGCTTTTTGTCAGCGATGTGCCATTACCAATGTTCTTACTTGGCATAGGCATTGTAGCGGCAGGAATTAATATAGTAGAACTATTCTGTTCTTTCGGTTTTCCTTTGGCTTTTACAAAAGCGCTTACCAATGCGCATTTATCAACCCCCTCCTATTATCTCCATATTTTTGTCTACACCCTTTTTTATATGCTTGATGACTTTCTGATATTTCTTATTGTAGTTATTACCCTAAGAATGACGAAAGCGTCGGATAGATATCTAAAAACAATTAAGATGCTCTCTGCTATTGCATTATTGATTTTAGGAATAGCAATGATTTTTAAGCCAGAACTCTTGACTTTTTAGTCAAGGAAATCGGGGTCGGAAATTGGGAAATTGGGGCCCGTGCCTATTCTCTTTGGTTGATAATGAAACTTCGCTGGAAAGTTTATAAACTAATTTCAATATTTTTTGAAGCCGCTGGGTAGAAGACCCGGCGGTCTCATATTTTGAATTTCATATTGAAGTTGACGCTGGCAGAAGAATATGATAGAAAAAGGTAGAACCTTATATCTTGGGAAGGAGGTAAGAGATGAAGAAGAAAGAGGATGCAGGTTTGTGGGGAGCGACTTTGCTTGCAGTATCTATTCTCATCGCATCCATAGCGGTTTTCATTGCTGTCGGCAACGCTGAGAATGATTCCTACCAGATTTTTACGGTAGGAAGCAGGAGCATGCATCCCACCCTTCATGTCGGCGACATGCTTATTATTTTCCCTTTGCCCAAGCATATCGAACCCGGGATGATTGTGGCCTTTCCAATCCAAGGGATTGGCACAGTCACCCATCGAGTCGTAGAGGTCAGTAAAGATGGATACATCAAGACCAAGGGTGACCACAACGATTGGGTTGACCATTGGTATGATAAGCAAGGAGGAGAATATCAGATGCGCCAAGGTCAAATAATCGGTGTATATTGGGGCAAGATTCCATGGCTTGGCTGTGTCAGGCAAAAGTGGTTGAAACTAAGGGGGTGAGAAAAGTGGATAAACAAAGACAGGCAATATGGGAAGTAGTTGTTCATCTAGCCGGCCTTTATGCTCGTCTCGTTCGTCTCGTTGGCACAGACAACAATAAAGATAACATTCAAGCGGAAATCGAGACGACAGAAAAAGCATTGCTGGGCATGCTAAAGGTCTTGCATGAGAATAAGGAGGCATAAAAATATACAAAACATGGATGGAAAAGCGGCTGGGAGAACCAGCCGCTTTCTATGTGTTTGTGGATATTGGATTTCCATAGATATTTTTTACCCTAAGCCCTTGACTTTTCAAGAATAAGTTGTATGATATAAGTAATTAAGTTCTTTAACATACCCAGCAAGAAGGAAAGGGGCTGCTGGGTTTTATCTTTTTCACGAGGAGGTGGAAAAATGTACAAAAAGATGATGATTCTCGCTTTAGTGATAGCTGTGTTCACTTTGCCCGCCTTGGCGTTGGCAGCGCCCCCAGACCCTGAACCCAGTGGCTGGCGGTGCCAGAATCCTTGGGTCTCAGGGTTCTGCGAGACCGGTGAAATGGTCTCCTGGAGCCAGATTCTGACCATCAAGCAGGAAATCCAAGAGGTCTACGGCATTGAAGTCTCCCAGGCCGAGCCCAGCAAGGTTCGCGTGAGCGGGTGGGTATGGTCCGGCTTCCAGAACGAGACTGGCTACTGGTTGGCGACCCTCAGCACAGAAGTTCCTGAACCTGCCTGGGATCTAGGACATCAGAACCTTCCGGGGTTTGGCGCAGTACGGGTATTTGTTTCCCGCACCTGCGGCAACCCCATGTGGACCAGTGGACAGGTTGAGGTGATGCCAGAGCCGAAGCCCGCACCGGAACCCGAATCGAAAGAGGAACTAACCTGGTTCGAAAAGTATCGGTGGTCCCGTGACCCAGGTCCCACGACATGGGTAGAGGTACGGTACAACCGCATCCGCTTTCTGAACGAGTACGGGGTGGCTCTCCCCATTAGGGAGCCCAATCTGACCTATATCTGGGGCGTGGTCAACGTGGGCTTTCTAGATCGAGACAAGGATGTTCCAGGGCGAATTGCGCTCAAACTGCCTACCGTTCTGGCCTGGGAGCTGCCTCTCAGGTACATCCCGGACTTTGGACATTGTCGTAGCTGGATCCTGGTTGAAAACGGATTCCCAGTCTGGCGTCAACCCACACCCGAGAGCATCCCGACTCCAGATCACTGGCATTGGCTAGAGGAGGCACCCAAGTAGAGTAATAAGGAGGACAATGGATTCAACATAAAAGCGGTCAACAAAGTTGGCCGCTTTTACATTCTTATACAATTTTTATATAAAACTCCTTTTCTCTCTTTATCTCTTTATTTCTACTGCCTCATTTAATCTCTTCAGGGCAATCTTTGTTTGAATAACTTGGCTAATGCTGCTGCTAATAATATTCAAACTTCCTTGTATTTGTTGAAGATAATTGCTGACCAGTATTAAATCGCCGATATGAGCTATGCTTTTTAATATCCTAAAAAACACAAAAAGAATGGCTGCGCCAACGCTTGTGCTAGACAATCCCTGAAGAAAAACCCACCGCCAATTATTTGTGGTAGCAACTGAAGATATATCTTCATACAACTCCTTTCCTTCTTGCTCTATCTGTTCTGAGAGAATAATTCCATTCTCTCTCGCCCTCCATATTTCTGGCGCCTTACGATAGGTTGTTCCCCAGAATTTTTCCGCTGTCTTAAAATACTTTTGCAGCTTAATACTGTATAGATTAGCGGCAAAATGGTCTATTAAAAGATATAAGATTCCATAAATAATTGATATAAAAAGATAATCGATACTAATATTAAAAAGGACAATAGGAATCAGGATGAAATTAACCGGCAATTGAAGCATATTGTCTTTGTAATACATTACCATTGACTCAATAGCATCGCTGGCTTGCCGAATGGCCTGAACTGCCTCACCAGTTTTTATACCTTCTTTGATATCGGTTTTTTCAGTAAAAAAAGTAGCCAAAGAGATTCTTAGTTTAGCCGCTATTTTCTCAAGCCCCAACTTTGAACGTAATCTGACAAAGTCCTCAGATATCTTGTTGATAATCATCAGCCCCATCCAGAGAAGCGCTTGTTGCCATTCGCTTGGGGTTTCAGTCATAATATTGATAATCTTGGCAAAAGCAAAAGGCCAGAACAAAACCTGAATAAAAGAAATTGTCCTCACAAAAGAAAACCAGACAATCTCAAATTTATGCTTTTTGATAAACTCTTTGAAAAATCTTTTCATAGTGAAATTCTATATTATTTATTGTTTAATAATAGAAGAATAACAACAAATAATCAAATTTACCTTGTTAAATGCTGCTTTGCAGTAATCTTGCTAAAGGTAAAATTATTTAACAGGGTCATGATGAAGGTAAAATAAATTTTCTTCTAAACAAGTTTTAAAATCCCTCCCAGACCCTTTACAAATCTGCCTTTGTATAGTATAATATAGATGTAAGAAAGAATTCAAGAAATAAAAGAGGACCTTAAAAACTGAACTCTGAAGAGAGTTCTAAATAAACTGGAGAGAGGAAAACCCAGACATGGAATGAACTGGTTCTATTTGTTCTATCTATATCTGGGTTTTTTCTCTCTTTTTTCTGCGAGAGTATTTCAATACGGCGATTCCCAACCCCGAACAAGTATAGGGGGGATATTGGGTGAGCGCCTGAGGAATATTCTGAGGCAGAAAAGAGGAATAAGACAGTCGATGCGGTTGTTGAGAACTGCGTTGGCTGTCGACCTATGAAAGAGGGAGGTGATATAAATGAAAAAGCTTCTGGTTGTAGCGCTGGTCGTCATTGCTATGGCGGTTAGCGTGAGTCCAGTCGCAGCCTGCGGCCCCCAGCCGCCCGAAGGGGCGCTGGGGCAGGTGGTTGCCATTACTGATGGCGCTGCCTGCGAAAGCGACTCGTACCTGAAAGGGACGGTCGCTTGGGCCTTTGCTGTCTCCCAAGACGGCAAATGGGCTGCGACAGCCACAGGCCCCTCTCGCTGGGTCAGTTTGACCAGCGGCGAGTGGGCTCAAGTAGCCGAAGGTCAGCTTTTTCTTCAACCCCGGTTGCCCGGAGAAATCTGGGTATATACCGGAGTTGAGAAAGAGGCGCCTGTCTGGACCTATGAGTATCGCGGGTCCAACAGGTGGCACCGTCCTGCAAAATTGTATTGCGAGATGGTACCGGCCTGGCAAGTCAAGCTTATCTCTAAAGGGTGGCTAACCCCAGAGGATATAGGCGCGCTTGCGGTTACCAAGGTTGCTCCTTGGTAGCCAACGGCTGACGGCTTTCTCTGTCTGCGCCAGTAGGCATGAGAAAGTCAGGATTAACTCTCAGCGGTGCGAGCTGGGAGAGACAAGCACCACTTGCTTGCCAAAGGCAGTCCAAATCTGCCAACCGGAGGGACGCGGTCAATCGGTCTCATCTTCCTTCTCAACAATGGAAGAAAAAAGGAATCATGGCCGCGCAACAAAGTTGCGCGGCCTTCTCATTTTCAACTCTCTTATTGCTCCAATTTTTAAAAATGCTAAAATAAATTAATATGCTTATTGCAGTCAAAGCATTTCCTAATTCAAAAAAACAGGAAATAATAAAAAAATCAGAACAAGATTTTGAAATAAAAGTCAGAGAAAAGCCAATTGCTGGCGCCGCAAACAAAGCTATCGCTTTTGTTCTTGCCGCTTATTTTGGAGTGCCTTTTTCTAATGTGAAACTAATAAAAGGCTTTAAGCAAAGAACAAAAACATTTAATATCAAAGGACTATGAGTTCTTATGTTATTAATTCAAGAGGAGAAAAAGAGCCGTTTTCTTTCAGAAAGGTTTATAGAAGCGCCAAAAGGGCGGGCGCTCCCGCAGGATTAGCGCAAGAAATCGCTCAAATAATTGAGCAGGAAATGCGTCCAGGCATCGAGACCAGCGTCATATTCGAACGGGTCAAGCGTCTTTTAAAAGAGAAAAATCCAAGAGCTGCTCTAAAGTTCAACCTGAAACAAGCAATGAGGAAATTGGGTCCCACCGGCTTTGTTTTTGAAAAATATATTGGCGAGCTGCTTTCCAAACAAGGATTTCGGATAAAACTTAACCAAAGCATATCGGGAGCATCTCGCTGCAGCTATGAAATCGACTTTCTGGCAGAAGATAGAAAAACCACGATTATAGGAGAGTGCAAATACCATAATCAGGGAGGGAGAAGAGTGGATTTGTCAGTCGCTTTGCAGAATTATGCCCGCTTTTTGGACATTAAAAATAGCAGATTCTCTTCCCGCCATAACAAATTAAAAGCAATGCTGGTAACCAACACCAAATTTACCAGCGAGGTTATTAAATATGCTAATTGCGTAGGAACCAAACTGCTTGGCTGGCGATATCCAAGGAGCAGGGGATTAGAATATTTTATAGACATCCAGAAACTATATCCTATAACCATTTTGCCATCCCTTAGGAAACCCTTGATGAACATATTCGCTGAAAAAAAGATAGTGTTAGCGGAAGATATGCTAAGAATAGATGTTGAGCGTTTTGCCCGCGAGAATCAAGTGCCTGAAAGTCAGCTTAATGCCTTGGTCAAAGAAGCCAAAATATTACTTTCTTAAATTAAGCCCTATTGGGCAATAAAATCTAATGTATCGCAAATATAAAGGGAGAGAACCGTTTGACCCAAGTTCGAAAGAGCCATATAAAATCAGCCGTTCTAAGATTGATATGTTTCTTAAATGCCCGCGCTGCTTTTATTTAGACCAGAGATTGGGCGTAAAACAGCCATCAATGCCCGCCTTTACCCTGAACAGCGCTGTTGACGCGCTTTTCAAAAAGGAATTTGACATTCATCGGGCTAATGGCGAACCGCATCCTTTGATGAAAAAATACGGCATTCCCGCTATTCCGTTTCAACATCCGAAAATGGATGAATGGCGGCACAATTTCACCGGCATCCAAGTTTTGCATAAGCCAACCAATTTTCTTGTTTTCGGCGCAGTAGATGATATCTGGGTAACATCTGGCAAGGTTCTTGTGCTTGTTGATTATAAATCAACAAGCACATATAGAAAAATAGACCTTAATGACAAATGGAAGCAATGGTATAAAAAGCAGATAGAGGTTTATCAATGGCTTTTAAGAAGACAAGAGGATTTGAAACAAGCAGGATACAAGGTGTCTCCCAAAGGATTCTTCGTTTATGCTAATGCCCAGAAAGACAAAGAGGCATTTGATGCTAAATTAGAATTTAATATTGAGATTATTCCATATATGGGCGATGAATCATGGATTGAAGGAACGCTCCTCAAAATACATGAATGTTTGATGAGCGACACAATACCAAAACCCAATCCAGAATGCGAGCATTGCGAATATCGAAAGAAAGCAAAGAAATTCGAGAATTAACTTTGTTTTCTCGGATTTCTCGTCATTCTGAGGAGCACTTCGGCAAGCTCAGAATGAGGAATCCTGCGAGGCCAGACCTCGCGGGATTTTAGATTCTAAATCCATCTTTTAATAATGGTCTAGAACCCTTTACAAGCCCTGATATGTATGGTATAATATAGGTATAAGAGTGAAGTTAAGAAGTAGGAAAGAGTACGTTAAAAACTGAACTCGTGAGAGAGTTCTGAAAATGAGGAGAGAGGAAAGCCCATGTATGGGGGGAATGATTTTATATTCTATCTATACATGGGCTTTTCGTTTCTATCAGAAAAAATTCAAAAAAGGGAGAAGAAAATGGGCAAGTATCTAATGATTTTGGTTCTCAGCGCCGTCGTGGCGCTGATCGTGTTCTTCATTTTCGCCCCCTCCGAGATGTCCATCGAGGGCCTTGACAGCGTCAAGGCAATCGAGGTTATCCTGGAGGGAGGCTTGACCGCCATCGCGGCGGCCGGGATCGCCTTCTTCCTCACCGGAGCGGTACTGACCGTACTGCTCTCCTGAGAAACTCAGCCACTCAAAACCCTCGGGGGTGGCTGAGTAGACAGAGGGTCAATAGCCAAAGAAAGCCCTTCCCAGCTGTTGATTAAAACTAAGGGGAAGAGAAACAAATAGAGGAGACAACCTCTCATCTAAAAAACCAAGAGCATACTTGTAAAAAGAAGGTCGGCAGGCCTCCAATCTGCCAAGGGGTTCAAGCAACAACGCAATTATATATATTATAATTCCCCGTTGCTGAACTCAAAGTCCTACACATCTGCGTGTAGGACTTTTTAATTTAGAAGAATCTCTCATAGCATAACCGTTAGCCACGGGATTCTTCGTCGCTATCGCTCCTCAGAATGACAACGGAAAAAGGAAAAAGTTCTCAGAATGACAGGGGGAAACCCTCAGAATGACAATTTAGATTTTAAACCCTGTTTTTGATAATAGTCCAAAGGCCTATCAGGCCGTCATAAACCTTGATTTTCTTGCCCTGTTTAACTGAACGCGGAGAATATTCAATAGGCGTTTCTTTTATCTTGTATCCCTTTTTCAATAATTTGGTGGTTATCTCTGCTTCGATTTCAAAACCAGGACTTTCTAAACAAAGCGATTTTAGTATTGAAGCAGGAATAAGTTTGTAGCAAGTATAAGAATCCTTTAGTTTTGAATGAAAAAGAAGATTAATGAAAAGGGTTAGTATTTTTGCTCCCAAAATATATTGAATATAGTTATATTGCCATAACCTATTTTGGCGGGCGCCATAAACAACATCCACTCCTGGCTCTTTTAGTTTTCTTAATAGCGCTGGATAGCAAGAGGGATTATATTCTAAATCAGCGTCTTGAATTAAGGCAACATCGCCGCTTATTCTGTCCAAGGCGGTTCTGATGGCCGAACCTTTTCCTGAATTTTTAGAATGGCGCAGAAGTAAAAAATCAAACTCTTTTTTCAGGTCCTCTAAAATCTCTTCTGTCCCATCGCTTGAACCGTCATCAACAACAATAATCTCCTTTTTGTAATCAAGGGTGTAGGCGCTCGAGACCAGTTCTAAAATCTTTTTAATTGTTTTACTCTCATTAAAAACAGGGACAATGATAGAAAGTTTTTTGTTTTCAATAACAGATTCTTTTGAAGCCATATGCTTTTCGCTTATCTTATATTTGATACGCTAAAATAGTTCTGAGGAATCTCGTATTCGACAATAATGGGCTTATTTAACTCGTTTCTTTTTAAGAAAATAATCATATATTGGTCAATAAAAACAGGAATCCATAAAGGGTCTTTAACCCGATTTACTAAAAACTTTTGTCCCCAGGGAGTAGCATCGTGATGAGAAAAGACAATGGCATTAAATTGGTAATCTTCTTGTTTTTCAAGCCACATTTCTTCTTTGTCTTGAATCGGGATGTAGATATCTTGGAAAAAGAACTCGGGGTACGCTTCTGGCCGATTATCCACAAAAACCTGATATTGAGGATAAAGATGGTAGATAAGGTATCCTCCAATATCATAATTGTTGAAAATGGGCCCTTGAATATTTTCTTTTTTAAAGAATTCCGCGCCTTGGTTTATACCATCTGCCAAACCCAATCCCCATCCATAACTTTGAGCAGGAAGGTGTTGATAATAAACAAAAAAGCCAAGAAAAAGAATTATTGGGCTTATTGCCAAGGCGTCCCATATCTGTATTTTTTTATCGTAAGATAAAGAATTAATATTCCTGGCAAGAATCGGCAAGGCAAAGAATCCAAGAATAGTAAAGTTTCTAATAGCCATACCAGCCATTATTATAAATCCTGTTGCCAAACAAAATTCAGATATAGAAAATTTGCGGCGTTTCTTAATAAAAACCAATATAAAACTCAAGAGAAGCACCGAAGCAATAATCTTATAAAAAAGAAAGTTGGGATTTTTGATAAATCCTAATTTTTCCAAGAACCATGGGGACTGGTTTTCAACTAAACGATATCCATAATTGTTAAATATTCTGATTGGATAAAGAACGCCCTTGATGCCAGAGGGGTTGAAAAACATAGCAACCATTGTTAAAGCGAGGACGATTGTTAGATATTTAAACTGATTTTTTTTGTTCTTTGTCTCTGAGAAAATTACTTCTAATAAAAAAGCAATAATAAACAAAGGCCCTAACAAAAAATAGATGTGAGCATTGATCCAAAAAATCTCTAAAAGCGGCAGTAAAAAAAGCAAATAAGGAGAGATAGATTTTTGTCGATAACGGCAGAGAATGAAAAAGAATAAAGCGCAAAGACAGTAACTGAAAATCTCCGGCCTGACCTCTTTTCTTTGAGCTATAAACGGGATAAGAGCCAAACAGAGAAGAATGGCAACAGCCATATTAGACCTTTCTCGGGCAAGACGGAAAGAGATATAAAAGATAAAGAAACTTAAGGCAACAAAAAACAAATGGATTAATTTAAAGCCGCCTATTTTCCAAAGCAAAAAGAATATCACCCCGTTTACCCAATGATGGTTAATGGTAGAAAAATTTGGCTCAGTATAAGAATAAAAATTGGTTTTCAGGACAGCAAAATCTTTTTTGAGCAGCAATTCTCCATTTTTTAAATGCCTGCCCAAATCAGCCGTGCTTAAATTAATTTTCTGGATTGAAAAAAATCCATACCAGATAAATAGAGGAATTAACAAAAAAAGCCAAAGATGTTTCTTTTCTAAAACAATATCCATACTAAAACAATATCAATAAATGAAGCCCCTTAAAAAGCAATCTGTCTTTATTGTATCAGAAAAAATAGGTTTTTTGGCAATTTCCGACCCTGGGAAGCAGGTGCCCAGGAATATTTAAAGCCTAAGTGTCCAAGGCCTGCCTGCCTTGCCTCCTGCCTTGCCAGTAAGGCAGGCCCGCCTTGAATCGCCCTCGGCGAGACGGGTCAAGGCAGGCATTTGAACACTCTTGTTTTGACAAAGGGGCTTAAAAATGGTATATTAATATAATTTAAATAGAGAGTGGGCGCTTTAAATTATGGATAACACTACCATCACCAAAAAATTAAAGACATTGTTTATTGCTTCCAAGGAGAATAATTATCAGCCCTGTGTTTTGCATTCTGACTTTTTATTTCCCTTAATCTTGGGCTTTTTTATTTTAAGAATTATTGCTCTGCCTCTTTATTACCACTTTCCCAAAAGCGCTTTTTTCGCCAAGATTGTTTCTTCAGAGATTGTAAGCCTACTAAACAACGAAAGGCAGACATTAGGATTAAGTTCTCTAGAAGAGAATTCTCAACTTACTGAAGCCGCTATATCAAAAGCCCAAGATATGCTTAAACAGGATTATTTTGGACACAAGAGTCCGAGCGGAGTGCCTGCATGGTATTTTATTGAAGCGGCTGGCTATCGCTATCAGGTGGCAGGAGAAAACTTAGCCATTGGCTTTTTGGATTCTTCTGAAGTTCATCAGGCATGGAATAATTCGCCCCTACACAAGCAAAATCTCTTAGACCCTCGTTTTCAGGAGATAGGAGTAGGAGTGGCAATAGGGGACTTTCAAGGCAATGAAACCACAGTAGTAGTCCAACTTTTTGGTCAGGCAAAAGAAGGACATCCTGCGGCCTCAACCCAGGCTCCATTAACAACAGAACCACAAGAACAAAAGCCCGAAAAACCAATAGCAAGCATAGAAGGAGAACAAGTTGTAAACGAAGAGCCGCAAGAATCACTCACAGAAACTCCTGTGGAAGGAACAATTACGCAGGAGACACCAGAGCAAGCGCCGGAACAAGAAGAAATTATACTTGATAAAGAAATTGAACAGGGCTTACTATCAGATGAAAGCAACAATTTCTCGACATTGCAAGCGGATTTTTGGGAGTTTTTTGCCAATGGGTATAGCCAGATTATCCAGCACATCACATTAGGTGTTGCTATTTTCCTTTCTTCTGTTTTAGTGTTGAATCTTGCCTCAATATTAAGGTTACCTATTTCTGCGAAGCCAAGATTGTTACTCTTAAGAGATTCTGTGCCTGGAGCGCTCTTGGGAGTTGTGATTCTGGTTATTCTTGGGTTGACCGATAAATCCCTGCTTGTTCAGCTTATCCCGCATAGTTTGAAGATTTAAGGCATTAGAAATCTGCCTTTACTGCGCTCAAAAGTTTATGAAAACCTCATCTTTTAAAAAAGAAACCATCTGGTTTCTGGGATTATTTATCTTGATTTTTGCGGCTGTTTTCTCAGCCGTTACTATTTTAGATATTTCTAAGAATCTACCAGCAGTGGATTCGTTTGTTTTTTCGATTTCTGAGCAAACACAACAAAAAGAAAGCCCTCAATGCATTCCAACAGAAAAAGAAAATAGTATTTCTATCCCTAAAATAAACATCACTGCCCCTCTTGTTTTTACAGAAGAAGAGGACATAGATTTTAAAAAAGAATTGGACAAAGGAGTGGTTCATTATCCTGAATCAATAATGCCGGGAGAGCAGGGGACAGCTATTTTTTTAGGACATAGCGCGCCAACGGGTTGGCCAAAGATAAAACATGATTGGGTGTTCAGCAAATTGAATTCTCTGGCAGACGGCGACAATGTTTATATCTACTACAATGGCTGCCAATATGTTTATACGGTCTTTGGAAAATACTTTTTAGACAAGGGAGAGGAGATACCAGAACAAGCAATGACTGAAAACGAATCAAATATTATCCTCATTAGCTGCTGGCCGCCGGGCAAGGACTTTCGAAGGATAGCAATTGTTGCTAAACAACAATAACACATAATAATACTTGACAAACGAGAAAAACCATGAGTGTTCAAAGCCAGGCATCGAACACTTACACTTCAGCATTGTTGTATATATCTTCTTGACAAATGAGGAAAAATCTGCTTTAATATGGACATGAAATAAATAGTTCTTTGGAAAAATCAAAAAAGGAGGCTTGAAATGGATAACAGAAAGATCGTGGCCGCGGTTGCGACCGCGGCTCTCTGGGTTATTTTCTTTTGCTTGTTGACCGTTGCTGGGCTGATTTGGTTTCGGATGGAGGATTCGGAGCCGACGGCAGTACCGGTGACCACGGCAACACTGGCACCGACGAGGGTGTGCGCCACGTGCGCGCCTGGCACCACATGCGAACCATGCGCACCCCCTCCGACATGTCCGCCCGGGGCTACCTGCCCTGCGCCTGTCGAAGTCGAAGTCACAGTGATTTCGCCGGTTATCGTGACAGTGATGCCGCCGACCCCGGAACCAGCAGTAATGGCAACACCGCCGCCCGCAGCGCCTACGAACTGGCGATGCCAAAGCCGCTGGGTCCCAGGCCCGTGCGTGACAGTCGGGTGGGACCAGGTGCGCGGCCAAGCCACGGCACTCTTCTCGGCCTACGGGATTCAAACCCCCGAGGCCGAGCCAGAGAGCATCTTGCTCTCCGGTTCCTTCCCGGTTGGGTACCGGGTAGGAGAAGGAGGTGGTCGTTGGTGGATGCCGATACTGGCTGGGGAACCAGCGTGGGACTTGGGCGTTCAGGAGCTCCGCGGCTGGGGCCAAGTACAGGTCTTTATTCTTAAGGCCTGCGGCAACCCGGCTCTGGGCAAGGTGGTCGTGCCGACAAGTACGCCACCGTCGACGAGTACGCCGGGACACACACCCACGCCAGGACCGCCCACAACCACACCCTTGGTACCACCGACGAACACGCCACCGCCGACAGCGACAGAGCCGCCTGAAACACCCATTCCCACGCCGACATGTGGACCAACGGCAACGCCGTTGCCCACAGCCACGATACCCTGCGAGCCCACGGCAACTCCTTTGCCAACGGCGACCCAGGCGCCGCTGCCGACTCCTACTCCCTGCGAGCCGCCAGCAACTCCTTTGCCAACGGCTACTCAGGCGCCGCTGCCGACGCCAACATGTGCGCCGCCAGCCACGCCATTGCCCACGGCAACGGCAGTGTCGGATCCGCCTACGGCGGCACCGACAGCACCGTCGGACCCGCCTCCACCCACCCCCACCCCATGGGGCGGGTAGGACAAAGTGAAAAGGCAAGAGACGATTTTTCGTCTCTTGCCCTCCTCAATACGGATTATAAGAATCTTAAGTCCTTATTGAAGAGGGAAATCAATTGCCAAGAACTATTCCCGACAATAAATGCTTGACTTTTCCAGAGAATATGTTAATATTTAACACACTTAAAGTATTTAAATTATTAATAGCAAGAGGAAAACAATAGTTCCTCTTTGTATCTACCAAAATGAGCATCAAAAATATATTAAGGCATTTCAACGAGTCAAAAAACGCTAAAAGAATTACTATCAGCGTTGTTTTAGGAGTTCTTTTGGCCATGCCTATTTCCAACACATTAGCAGCCAAGGTGCTGGAGTGGAATTTTATGGCAGGGGATTATGAAACACTGCTTCTAATGAACGACACTAAACAAACCACCATGCAGGATCCAGTATCAGCGGATCCAGGAGACCAATTAAGATTGCCTGTTTATTATCACTGCGGCTGGGATGATCCTGAGTGGCCGACTGAAAACGCGCGCAATACTGGCATCAGAATTAATTTTCCAACAGGAAAAAGCCAACAGATTACAACTGTAGCCCAATTATGGGCTGATAATGTGCCAGCCATAGACGACACGGGCACTATTAATGTTTCTTCTGCCGAGAGATTGGTTTTTGAAAATACGGCAGAATGGCATCACGGAAGCCAGGTACAAAATATCTCCGTGAACTTAGTCGAAGATGGAGGCGATTGGGATTATGGAGAGGTTAATATCGGCGATATTGCCTGTGATTGTGTTGACTGTTATGACAATGACGGAACTGTTGTTTTTAGAGCGCAGGTTTCAGAACCGTCTGTAATACCACCTCCTACCGTAGACATCAAAGCCAATGGCTCTGATGGGCCTATTACTATTGATTACAATACTTCCGCTTCATTAAGCTGGACTTCCACTAATGCAACATCCTGTACTGCTTCTGGAGATTGGTCTGGTTCAAAAGCAACCTCTGGTTCTGAAGGCACGGGGAGTCTAACAGGTTCTAAAACTTATACAATAACCTGCACAGGAACAGGAGGCACTGCTTATGACAGTGTTACTGTGAATGTGTTTTCTCAACCAACTCTTTATGTTGATTTGCAAGCAAATCCTAATTCAGGCACAGCGCCTTTGAATAATGTTGATTTAATAGCAACTGTTTCTGGAACAGCAACAGGAACTATTAACTACAAGTTTGATTGTACGAATAACGGAACATGGGATTACACATACAATGGTATTTCTGATAATCCCAAGACCGTTGTTGACGCATGCAATTATTTAGTAGTAGGAACATATACTGCTAAGGTTTATGTAGAAAGAGGCAGCGCAACACCAGCACAAGATACCACGAATGTTTATGTCTCTTCTGTTTCTACGCCTACCGTAGACATCAAAGCCAATGGTTCTGATGGGCCTATTACTATTGATTACAACACATCAGCCACATTGACATGGACTTCTACTAATGCAACATCTTGTACTGCTTCTGGAGATTGGTCTGGCTCAAAAGCAACCTATGGTTCTGAAGGCACGGGGAATCTAACAGGTTCTAAAACCTATACGATAACTTGCACCGGAGCAGGAGGTACTGCTTATGACAGTGTTACTGTGAATGTTAACAGCGTTTTTAATCCTAATTTAAGCGTTGCTAAGACCGTTAGGAATGCTACACAGGGAACAGGTTTTTCAAGTTATGTTTCGTCTAATCCTTCTGACCAACTTGAATTCAGGGTAGAGGTTTCTTCTACTGGAAGCTCTACTGCTAATAATGTTAAGATTCGAGATATTATGCCTTCCCAGATAAGTTATTTAGGCAACTTGAAGATAAATGGTTATTCTTCCAGCGGCGATATTCAGAGTGAGATTAATTTAGGCAATCTAACACCAGGCACTACAAAGGTGATTACTTTTGACGCACGGATTTTCTCAGAAGGTTCTTTCGGCTACGGCACAACCACTCGCGTGAACAATGCTTATACCTGGGCAGATACTGTATCACAGCGCAGCGATGCTGCCACAATAAGTATCTATCGAACCACGCCAACACCTACTTCTCCCGGCTTATCTATTGATAAAAGGGTTCGCAATGTTACTAATGGAACTGGTTATAAGAACTCAATAACCGCTGACCCTGGTGAAGATATTGAATTCCAGATTAAGGTTAGCTCTATTGGCACCACTACTGCCTACAATGTGGTAGTAACAGATGAAATGCCTTCAGACATTATCTATCGCGGCGACTTAAGGGTAAACGGGATTAGTCATACGGGAAGCATAACCAGCGGGCTTAATTTAGGAAGCATGGCGGCTGGAACAATCAAAACCATTACCTTTGACGCAGAAATAGCTTCAGAAGATAATTTTAATTACGGGACAAATATCCTGACAAATACAGCCCGTGTGAACGCTACTAGCTTGTCCGAGGTGATAGATAGTGTAAGTTTAAGTGTTTTAAGAACCCAGCCATTATCTACACAATTTGATGTTGAGAAAAAGGTAAGAAATGTAAGTAAAGGACAAAGCAATTGGTACGAAATAGTAACAGCTAAACCAGCTGATAAGATTGCTTTCCAGATTGTTGTTTCAAACGGAAATGACACAGCTGCTTCTGATGTTATTGTTAAGGACGGTATGCCCGAGAAGATTGCCTGGTACGGAAATCTAAAGCTCGATGGAGAGCCAATTGATGGAGATATTGTTGACGGTATTGACATAGGCGATTTAGAGCCGGGCGAATCAAAAACAATTACATTTGAGGCGCTGCTCGGTCAGAAAAACAGCTTTATTTTTGGAACAACAGGCGTTATTAACAGCGCTCTGGCTTATAACACTGAACTGAGCAGGACAGATACGGCCAAGGTGAATGTTCAAAGAGCAGCAGTAGCCGGTGAGGTTACCGAGGTGCCTACAGGTATCTTAAACAATGTTGTTATGTCACTGGGCATTACCTTCTTGCTAACTTATTGCTTATTACTTGTTTTCTTTGTTTATCGAAAAGGATTTCCTAAGTTAAATTTAGCTTCTGGAATATATTCAATAGAATCAAGCGTCAAGCAATGGTATTACTCTGTTAATCCGTTCAAGGGATTAGAGAGGTCGGAAAGAAAGTTGACGGAAACGCTTAAAAACAACAGGGGAGAAGAAAAAGAAGTTCGATAAAGTCGATTATGATTGAACAAGAAAAGCCCGCGCTTATGCGGGCTTTTCTTGTTCTTTTATCCTTGACTTCAAAAAAACTTTATTTTGCTTAAAAATAGTATATAATAAATGATATGGCAAAAACAAAGACATTTGAAAAGAAACATCTAGTCAAGAAATCAGAAGATTTTTCAGGTTGGTACACTGATATCATTTTAAAGGCGGGCTTAGCTGATTACGCTCCAACAAAGGGATGCATGGTATTGAGACCCTATGGATTTGCTATTTGGAAGAATATCCAAAAATATATGGGACAGATGATAGAAGATGCAGGTATTGAAGATGCCTATTTCCCTTTGCTTATTCCTCATTCTTTTTTAGAGAAAGAGAAAGCGCATGTTAAGGGATTCTCACCTGAATTAGCAGTTGTTACCCACGGAGGCGGCAAAAAACTCACTGAACCCTTAGTAATCAGGCCTACATCAGAAACAATCATCTACGCAATGTACAAGAAGTGGATAAAATCCTGGCGCGACCTGCCTTTATTGATGAATCAATGGTGCAATATTGTCCGCTGGGAAAAAAGGACCTATCTCTTTCTTAGAACAATGGAATTCCTTTGGCAAGAAGGACATACCTGCCACCGAACCCACCAAGGAGCAATAAAAGAAGTCAAGAGGGCTCTTAAGATGTATAAGGATTTTTATGAACAGTTCCTGGCTCTCCCCATACTTACCGGAGAGAAATCAGACGCAGAGAAGTTTCCCGGAGCATTAGATACGCTGACCTGCGAGGCACTGATGCCAAGCGGTAAAGCCCTGCAGACAGGAACATCGCATGACTTGGGTCAGAATTTTTCAAAGTCATTTGACATTACTTTCCATGATAAGGATGGAAAGAATAAATATGTTTGGCAAACATGCTGGGGTTCTTCCACCAGGGCTATCGGCGGGCTGGTTATGGCGCATGGAGACAACTCGGGATTAGTTCTGCCGCCAAGAATAGCCCCAATACAAATAGTTGTTATACCTGTTTTCCGCAAAGACAATAAGGATAAAATAATATTAGATTTTTGTTCAAAACTAAAGAAAGATTTTAAAGCAAAAGGCATTACAGTCAAAATAGATGACCGGCCGCAATATACACCGGGCTGGAAATTTAACGAATGGGAATTAAAGGGCGTGCCCCTAAGGATTGAAGTGGGCGAGAGAGAGATCAAAGAGAACTTTCTTGCAGCGGTAAGGCGCGATACAGGTTTGAGATTCAAGATTCCTGGCTCGAATATTCTAATAGAAGCCCAGAGGGTTTTGAAAGAGATTCAGGATAATCTATATGATAAGGCAGAAGCATTTCTAAAAGAGAACACCCATAAGATAGATGATTATCGGGAATTCAAGCGGATTATGAAGAATCAGAAGGGATTTATTTCTGCTTTTTGGTGCGAAAATCCTGAATGCGAAGCCAAGATCAAGCAAGAAACAAAGGCAACTACTCGTCTCCTACTGCTGGACGCCAAGGAAGAAAAAGGAAAATGCATCTATTGCGGCAAGCCATCCAAGCATCGCTGGCTCTTTGGACAGGCGTATTAGTATTGATTTTTAAGACAGTTTAAGGTAAAATCAAAACAAGAAAAAAGTATAAGCCCGGCAGGACGGGCAAAGGTCGGAACAAATTCTTTCAAAAATTTATTTATTTAGTGATTATTTCTTATTAGTCACTTTTGTATTACTATGGCTACTGAAGCATATTGTGTAAAATGTAAAGCAAAGCGAGAAATGCTGGACGAGAAAGAGGTAGTTATGAAGGGAAAGGGAGGGACAAAGAGAAGAGCTGCCAAAGGAAAATGTCCAGTATGTGGAACAACAATGTTCAGGATTCTAGGCAAGGCATAAACCAAATACAGAATGTAAATGAAAACAAGAAACAAGGTTCTGATTGGTTTTGTTGTTTTGAGTTTTCTCAACCTCTTGGCATGGTCAGCATTATTTTGGACTATAAGCGGTCCTCACTTAAAAGTAGTATTCTTTGATGTTGGCCAGGGCGATGCTATTTTTATTCAGATAGCATCGCTTTACCAAATACTAATCGATGGCGGTCCCGACTCAAGCATCCTGGAAGGATTGAGTCGGGAAATGCCTTTCTGGGACAGGACAATAGATTTAGTTGTACTTACGCATCCAGAGAAAGACCATATGGTAGGACTTACTAATGTTTTAGAGAGATACCATGTTGGCCATGTGGTCTGGACAGGGGTTATCCGAGATACGCTCGCGTTCCAGAGATGGCAAGACGCGCTTGAGCAGGAAATCAAAGAGGGATGCGATGTTAAGATTGCTAAAAGGGGACAAAGGATTGTTGCAGGAAAAGCAATATTGGATATTTTGCATCCGTTTGAGGAATTAAAAGATACAAGCCCGAACGATACCAATAAAACATCTGTTGTCGCTAAATTACTGTTTAGCGAAACCTCTTTTTTGTTTACTGGTGATATCTATTCCTCTCAAGAAAAGGATTTAATAGCAAGCGGTGTTGATTTGGACTCAGATGTCCTGAAATTAGCGCATCATGGAAGCAAAACCTCGAGTTCAGATGAGTTTATCAGCGCAGTTTCTCCAGAAATGGCAGTGGTCCAGATTGGGAAAGACAATTCCTACGGACATCCGCATTCACAGGTTTTGCAAAGGTTAACAGAGCATTACATTACTCTCTTGAGAACTGACATAAATGGTGATATAACGATGATAAGTGATGGTAATCATTTAAAGGTTATCAGTCCTGATAAATAGAGAATTTCATAGGATTTCAGAAGGTAGTTTTCTTTTGCCGAGAACAGTTCTCGTTCTCGGCAGGAAATTTAATCTTTTAAGTTTTTATACTATGCATCCAAAAAAAGAAAGAACATTGGTTTTGATTAAGCCGGACGGGGTACAAAGATGCCTGATAGGTGAAATTATTTCTCGTTTTGAAAGGGTTGGGCTTAAGATTATTGGCATGAAATTTTTTGTGGCTGAGCAAGAACAAATCAAACAACAATATGGCCCTACACAAGAAGAAATCAAGGCATTAGGACAAAGATCTATTGATGCGCAGGCAAAAAATGGAGTGAAAATTCAAGCAAATCCATTAGAACAGGGAACAATGATTGTTAATAAGTTGAAGAGATTTATGTCTTCCGGTCCAATTGTTGGTATGGTTTTAGAAGGTAATCAAGCGGTGGCTGTTGTAGATAAATTGGTTGGTTCTACTGAGCCATTAAATTCTGATATTGGCACTATTCGGGGCGACTTGACTATTGACTCCTATGCTATCGCAGATGCCGACAAAAGAGCAGTGAGAAATGTAATACACCGCTCAGGAACATAGCAAGAAGCAGAAGAAGAGATAAAGATTTGGTTTAAACAAGAAGAGATTTTGAATTACAACTTGGAAAACGAGAGAATCCTATACGATGTTAATC
>CAZIIL010000003.1:0-21406 GCA_964539465.1 uncultured Candidatus Saccharibacteria bacterium | reverse complement strand
AAAATTAGACCCCTTGCCTTCAGCGTTTGGGCAAGCTGGGATTTACTCTTAGCCATCAATACTCCTTCTTCTTCCTCTCCCTTAAAAGATTTGGCTGTGTAAAGATACTTTGGCATAATTACTCAATAATAACTCTTAACACCTCCTCAATAGACGTAACGCCCTGAACCGCTTTCACAAAACCGTCTTCTACCATTGTTACCATTCCCTCTTCTACGGCTTGTCTATGAATCTTGTCAGAGTTAGCTCCGCTAATAATCATTTCCTTTATCGACTCGTTGACTGCCAGAACCTCAAATATCCCAATCCTTCCCTTATATCCCTCGGGGCACTCTTTTGATGATTTTGGTTCAAAGAATGGAATCTTTTCTAAACTATTCTCGCCCTTGATTAGTTTTTCGTCTTTCAAAATTTTTAAAAGCTTCTTGGTGTCACAGTATTTTTCAATTTCTTTTATTTGCGGCTTTGACAGAAAATATTTTCCTTTATCTGGACAGAGCCGTCTCACCAATCTTTGAGCCAGGATGACATCAATAGTAGAAGAAAGCAAAAAGGGCTCTACCTTCATATCAACCAATCTTGGGATAGCCCCAGCTGCGCTCATGGTATGAAGGGTAGAGAAAACTAAATGGCCCGTCAGGGCCGCATTGATCGCTAAAGAAGCTGTCTCATTATCCCTTATTTCGCCAACCATAATAATATCAGGGTCCTGCCTCACCAGCGTTCTTAATCCCGAAGAAAAGGTAAAACCTATATCTGACCTTACCTGTGTCTGATTTATCCTTGGGATTCGATACTCGACCGGATCTTCAATTGTTGAGATGTTTACCCGCAGAGTATTAAGAATCTCAATCATAGAATAAAGAGTCGTTGTTTTCCCACATCCCGTAGGACCCGTAACCAAGAGAATTCCTACTGGCCTTTTTAAAGCAGCTTGAATCCTTTCTAACGCCTCTCCACTTAAGCCCAGTTGTTCTAAGCCAAGAGCTTTAGCCGTCTCTGGCAAGAGGCGCATAACAATTTTTTCGCCATCAACGACCGGCAGAACAGAAACCCTCAACGAATATTTATATTCATCTTTCTCCATCTTAAAGCGGCCGTCCTGAGGCAAGCGATGCTCATCAAGTTTTAAGTCGGAGAGAACCTTAATTCTAGCCACGATTGCCGAAGAAACCTGTTTTGGTAAAGTCATCACATCGTGCAGAATGCCATCAATCCTATACCTGACAATCACCTCTTTGGAAGTAGGCTCGATATGGATATCAGAGGCCCTTTGAAGAATGGCGTGTTTCAACAAAGCATCTACTATCCTGATTACCGGCAATTCCTCGGCCTCCTTGGACAGAACCTCTAGGTCCTTCTCAATTCCATCTACCTCTGTCTCGCTCTCTTCTCTTAATGTTCTAATCTCTCCTGATTCCTTTTTAATCAATTCCCCAAACTCAGCTTCCAGGGTTTTGGCATATTGACGTAGAGCGTTCCTGATGCTTTCTGGAGTTGTCAATCTTGGCAGAATCTTTAATCCAGCCGCTTTCTTGATAAAGTCAATCATCCCCAGGTCATTAGGATCTAACATTGCTACCTCTAAGTTTCTCCCCTTTTTTCTAAAGGCAACAATATTATGAGCCCTAGCAATAGGTTCTGGGATGATTCTCAAGATATTGGGAGCAATAATAACTTTTGCTAAATCGACAAAAGGAATGCCTAAGATATAGGCCTTTAATTTGATCAATTCTTCTTCTGAAACTAAACCCTCAGAAATTAAAATATCTTCCAATTTTTGGTTCTTTTTTTTCGCCTTGGCCTCGACCTCCTCGAATTGCTCCTTGCTAACCAATCCTGAGTCAGATAAAAAGGCCTTTAATTGTTGACTCTCTACCCGCACGAAACGAAATACAATGAGCACCAATATATTGAAGCAATGCCACGCTTAGTCTCAATACTGATTGATGCTGATTAGATTTATTGATTATTGCCTTGCTTAGAACCCGCCTCGCCGCTCACGGGCGAGAGTACTTGTCTTATCTTCCCTAAAATCTCCTTCAAACTATAGTTTGATTTTACCAAATAAGTCGTTACCCCGAAAGCCAAAACCCTTTCTATGTCCTCTGCCTGCTCTAAATTGGTTAAAACAATGACCGGGATATCTTTTGTTTCTGTGTCTTGTTTTAGAAACTTCAAAACGTCAAAACCATGCATCTCAGGCAGAATAAGGTCAAGCAAGATTAAATCCGGCTTTTTGGTCTTGGCTAGCCGCAAGCCGCTTTGCCCATCCGGCGCGGAAATTATTTCATAGCCCTCTTGAAGAAGCATATCAGAAAAGGTCTTTTGCAGGGCAGATTCATCTTCAATAAAAAGTATTGTTTTCATATATTATATTGTTATATTGCTAAATTGTTATATTGCTATATCGTCTTAATCGGCAGGGTAAACCAGAATGTGGTTCCCTTGCCTTCTTTGCTTTTAAACCCAATCTCTCCCCCTGACTTTTCAATAATGGACTTGGCAATGAAAAGCCCCAAACCAGACCCTCTGGTTTGATGTTTTAAGATGTTCTTTGACCTAAAGAATTTCTGAAAAATGAATTTCTGGTCCGATACAGGAATGCCCACTCCTGTATCGCTTATCTCGAAATAAACAGCATTTTTCTTCTTCTTAAGCCAGATATCAACCCTACCACCACCCTTAACATATCTTATGGCATTATCTAAAAGATTTTTTATCACCTGTTCTATCTGGCTCGGGTCGGCGAATATCATTGGAAGGTTCTCCTCGGTCCGCAATGCCAATTTCACATTAGAAGCAAGCGCAAAGCTCCGGAACTCAGCAAGCAATCTATCAGCTTTGTCTTTTAAGAAAAATTCCTGTTTCTTTAATGGAAGGGTGGCGGTCTGGATTCGGGAAACTATCAAGAGATCAGAAACTAATTTCTTCATTCGGGCAATATTATCTTTTAGTATTTTAAAATATTCTGTCTGCTTGTTTCCAATTTTGCCTAATCTTCCTGACATTAAAAGGTCTAATGCCCAACTAAGATTAGAAATCGGCGAACGGAGTTGATGAGAAACCACACTGATAAATTCCGACTTCATCCTGTTCGCCTCAGCTAACCCTTCGAAGCTCTTGGTAATCAGAAAAGCAAGAATAAATAGCAAGGCAGCCGCTGCCAAAACAATCAAGGCAACAATAGTGGGGTCAGAGATATAGCGGGTCCCTATCATAAAAACCGCTATAGAACTGATGCAAATTACTATCCCCATTAAAACGAATAAAAACTGAGGGCACTGCCACAAAGAAAGATTATAGCTCCGACACTGGGCGAAGATATTTAACTGTTCTAAGAATGTCTTTGATTTCATTTCGGTTTTTATTCCTGCACGGTTTTTATTAGATAATTATATCACAAATAAATATATAGGGCTTATAAAGTATTCAATGTTCCACTTTAAACAAGGTCATAGACAAAAATGAGATTTCTGATAAGATAAAAAAAACGGGGTATGGTGTAACGGTAGCACGAGTCCTTTGGGAGGATTTAGTTCCAGTTCAAATCTGGATACCCCGACTGCGGGATTAGTTCAGTGGTAGAACACTACCCTTCCAAGGTAAAAACGCCGGTTCAATCCCGGTATCCCGCTCTAATCACTATTGTGAAGAATAGACGAACAGAGAATAGTCGAATTTCTGTCATGCAAGCAGTAAACAAAAGACCATAAACTTAAAACCGCGGCATTCCTGCCGCGGCATTTCTATATTCTCTTTCTCCTATCCCCCTTTATCCTCCCTGCATCAATGCCTTCAGAACATTGATGGACTCGCCCTTCAGGTAGAAGGCATCCGCCCCAGCCGCCAAAAAGGCAGCTCCATATCCCTCTTGCATTGAGCAACCAATAATAAAACTATTTGGCCAGCGCATACGGATAAGGCGGACTCCCGCAGGGCCCCTCATGAAATCGGAGCCCATGTCGTGGTCAACAAAGAAAACATCGTATCGCGGAGCGCCTTTGCCAATCCAATCCTCGACATTGGTGTAATATGTGAATATGGGATTATTTGGCAGCATGAATTCTAGGGCGCGGCCAAGCGACTGAGCCAGCACAGACCTATCATCGATGATGGCAATATATCGCCTTTCCCCACCCCGCCCCGCCAGCGTGGCCGCATCAGCCACCTCCGCCTCCACAGCAGTTGTTCCTGCTGAGACCGCCGCCATCTCCGCCCCTGCGGCGACCATTGGGCTCGTAGGCGCCAAAGCCGCCATTATCGTGCCCGGACCAGCTACAAAGATCAAAGCGGCAATGACTCCCACAGGCAAACCAACAGACACCACAACCAACCTTAACGTCCTTGCGTTGACCATTTTTTTCCTCCTCATGAAAGTTTCTGAAGCAAGGATCTTCTCTCACTTAATCTAAAGAACAATTGTTAGTAGTATAGAATATAATTTCTCATAAAACAAGCGTTCAAGTGTTCAAGGCCGGGGGTTTAACACTTCCCTCAAAGAAAAACAAGGTTTTGCTTTGAGGCGTATTTGTCCTATCCATCCTATTTGTCCTACTCTTGTGCAATGTGAAAGGTTGCGCAAAAATCTAAACAAAACATTTGAGAGAAATATGCTTGTATGATAATCTAAGACAATGCTTATCAAAGAAAAAATTGAAAAAGATTTAAAACAGACAATCAAGGATTGTATAGGAGTATTACCTAAAAAAATCCATTTAGAGCATCCTGAAAACCCAGTTCATGGAGATTATTCTTCGTGTTTCGCTTTATCAGAATTTGAAACAGCAAAGAAATCGACAGACGCCAGGACTCCATTAATATTGGCCCAGAAGATTATTCGGGGCTTTCCCAAAAGAAAATACCTTAAAAAGATTGATTCCGTCTCTCCGGGCTTTATTAACTTTTATTTATCAGAAAAAATCCTACAAAATCAGGTAAAAGAAATCTTGGAAGAACAAGGAGATTATGGGATTAATCAAAAAGAAAAAGAGAAAAGAGAAAAGAGAAAAATCCAGATTGAATTCATCTCCGCCAATCCAACCGGACCTCTTCATGTTGGCAACTGCCGAGGCGGTTTTAGCGGAGATGTTTTGGCCAATATCTTAGAAAAATTGGGCTACAACATCCAAAGGGAATATTATATTAATGACAGAGGACTCCAAATAAAAAGATTGGGCCACTCGCTGGAGGCCCGATATAAACAATTGCTAGGACAAAAGATAGATATCCCGGAAGATGGCTATCCTGGCGATTATCTCAGGGAAATTGCCAAGAAAATCAAAAAAACAGATGCCCAGGATTTTGAAAAAATTGCGCTAAAAGAGGTCCTTAAGATAATTAAAAAAACCATCAAAAGGATGAATATTAAATACGATTGCTGGTTCTCGGAAAAGTCACTCTACAAAAATAGAGAGACAGAAGAAGCGCTTGAACTTCTTAAAAAGAAGCGGTTATTTTATGAGAAAGACAATGCAAAATGGTTCAGATCAACAGCATTTAATGATGATAAAGATAGGGTAATCGTGAAATCCAACGGCCAGGCCACCTATGTCCTTTCTGATATGGCTTATCACCTCAATAAATTCAAAAAGAGGGGGTTTAATAAAGTTATCTTGTTTTGGGGAGCTGACCATCATGGCTATATCCCCCGCTTTTTGGGCATTATTGAAGCCATTGGTTATAAAGGGAGAGCCCAGGTTGAACTTTATCAATTAGTAAGATTATCGCGGGCTGGGAAAAAAATCAGAATGTCCAAGAGAAAAGGAGAGTATATCACAGTTGACGACCTCTTGGATGAAATAGGAATAGATGCAGCCCGGTTTCATTTTCTGATGCATTCTCTAAACAGACCAATGGTTCTTGACTTAAGCAAAGCGGCTGAAAAGTCAAAGGATAATCCGGTTTATTATGTCCAGTACGCTCATGCAAGAATCTGCAGTGTTCTAAGGAAGGTTAAGAGATTCCCGTCCCAAGCAGACCTTTCCCTTCTCCAATCCTCATCAGAATTAGATTTAATAAAAACGCTTATTAGATTCCCAGAGATTCTCTTAGATGCTGCTGAGAACCATCAATTTCAGGCGCTACCTGTCTTTGCTCTAAGGATAGCTGACCTATTCCACAAATTTTATGAAACCTGCCGGATACTTGGTGATGACCAAGAAATAACTGCAGCTAGATTATGGTTAGCAAAAAGCAGTCAAATCATTCTTGCCGAGACGCTAAGATTGATGGGAGTATCATCTCCAGAAAAAATGTAAATCCACCACGAGGGTCAGACCCTGTAGTCCAAACTTTTTCTGATGAGGTCAGACCTTGTAATTAAGCCACATAACCAAAAGAAAACCCGCTGTTCAATTCTTGAGCAGCGGTTTTCTTTTCCCACAGAGAAACAGCGAAATAAGAATAATAGAAAAAAATTACTTTGCGTATTCAACAATTCTGTTTTCCCTAATAAGCGTTACCTTTATCTCGCCTGGATACCTTAACTCTTCTTGGATTCTTTCGGCAATACCCTTAGCCATTTTACGGGCAGCCAAGTCGTCAACCATCTCCGGTTTCACAAAAATCCTTATCTCTCTTCCTGCCTGAATAGCATAAGCATCCTTGACTCCAGAAAAAGAATGGGCTATCTTTTCCAGATTTTCTAATCTCTTTAGATATTCCTCTAAACTTTCTTTTCTAGCCCCGGGCCTGGCCCCTGAAATCTGGTCAGCAGATTGGACTAAGACCGCCTCTAAGCTCTCTGGCTCATAGTCCCCATGATGCGACTTCATCGCTTTGATGACTTTCTCTGATTCCCCAAATTTCTCTAATAGTTTGATGCCGATATCCACATGAGAACCCTCAACCTGATGGTCAATTGATTTTCCAATATCATGAAGCAACCCCCCTCTTTTACAAACCTCAACATCAGCTCCAATCTCAGCCGCCAAGGCAGATGCCAAGTGGCATACCTCAATGGAATGAAGAAGGACATTCTGGCCGTAACTGGTTCTAAAACGCAACCTTCCCAGAAGCTGTATTAATTTTGGGTCTAAACCCAAAACGCCTGTCTGGAAAATTGCTTGTTCGCCTGCCTTCTTAATCTGGGCATCTATCATCTCTTCGGCTTTCTCAACCTCTTTTTCAATTCGAGCTGGTTGGATTCTTCCATCTCTAACTAATCTTGTCAAAGCAATCTTGGCAATCTCTCTCCTGGTCGGACTAAACCCAGAAATAGTAACCATCTCTGGAGTATCATCAATAATAATCTCTGTGCCCGTTAATCTTTCCAAAACCTTGATATTTCTCCCTTCCTTGCCAATAATCCTTCCTTTGATTTCATCATTGGGAATAGCCAGTGTAGTAGTGGTAACCTCCTGTGCTTGGGAAAGGGCATATCTCTGGATAGCTGTTGTTAATATCTCTTTCGCTCTCTCTTCGTATTTATCTTCGCCTTCTTCTTCCAATCTTCTTATCTTCTCCAAAATCTCAACCTGATACTCTTTCTCTACATCAGAGAACATCTCTTTCTTAGCGTCTTCTTTTGAGAAACCGGATACCTTCTCCAGTTTTTCCTCCGTTTCCTTTCTTACTGTTTCTATCTCTTCTTTAATCTTCCTCAGCTTAACAACCTTTTCTGTCATTTCCTCCTCTTTATCAGTCAATAGGTGATTCCTTTTTTCTAAGTTCCCTTCCTTCTCTCTCAAAAACCTCTCTGTTCTGTAGAGTTCTTTTCTCTTCTGACTTTCTTTTTCTTCAGTATCTTCTAATATTCGATGCGCTTTTTCTTTGGCTTTGGAGAGGATGGTTTCCGCCTGCGTCTTTGCCTCGCTTAATTTCTTATGAAGAGTGGTTTCTATGGCGTCAGCTTGTTTTTTGGCAATGGACTGGCGGGCAAAATAACCCAGAAAAGAGCCAAGCGTTAAACAAACAACTCCTGAAACCAAGATTAAAATTTCTGACATATTTCATTTTGAACCGGTAATCTTTATCCTTGTAGGCATTATTCATATCTATTTTAGTTAATTACCAAATTCTTTTATTTTCTCCTGCCCGGCAGGATCCCGAGCTTAATAATCTTCAAACAGATAATAGCAGAAACCACCCCCAAAAACAACCCAGCGCATAAACCCAGATTGGGTGTTTCCTTTTAGTTATTCTGAAAATAGAACCCCTCGAGTTTCCCGAGGGCTTCTCGAAGAATCCCGTAATTCTCTGTTATTCTGCGGGATACTTCTGTCGCGGAGTTTACACTGAGCGAAGCCGAATGTGCTCCTCAGTACGAAATTTTTCTAAAACGGCACTATCTCTATCCAATCTGGAAGGGGGTATATCATATTGAGCAACTTCTCTTCTGTACAGGAGTTCCCATAACTATTCGTAACCTCTAAACTAATCCCGTTCTGATTGCCTGCACCTGCGGCTGAGAAGATTACTAATGGGTCTTGTTCAGCCGAAGTCGCTGGGTTGCCATTTTCAAAACTCCAAGCCCAAGCAGTAATAGTTGCCCCCTGACAAGCCGTGGATTCGTCAGAAAACTGCACCTCCTCTCCTATTTCCGGAACATCAGGAGACCAACCAAAGTCAGGGCTTGGATAACAATCATCTGTGGTAAACTCACTTTCGACCCAATCAGATTCCGCCCCCCTTGAGTCCCAGACTCTAACCTGCCAGTAATAAGTAGCACTGTGGCTAAAAAGTCCTGCTTGACGGAGCATAACTGTCCCTCTCTCCAACCTCACAAGAAGAAGAAACCTGGTTAGAGTCATTCGTTAGCGGCGAGGAAAAACTCGGCTCGTCATCTACCTGAACCTGATAGAATTCCTGGCTATCGCCATCTGCGTCATAAAATTCCCATGACAGAATAAAGCTCCAGGGGTTACAATAATTGCTATGGTCAGATTGCAAAGCGTCAGGCTCTGGAGGCCGATTAAAAGCAAATGAAGTTGTTGCCTTGTAATCTGATTGTCCGCAGATATTGTCTCTAAGTTCTCCTCCTTCGGCGCAATTAAAGGAGAGCCAGCCAGATACTGCTTTGTCTCTCCAGCCGCTATTTGTTTCATTTCCGCCCCAAGCCCAACCGTGAAACTCTCCAGTAGTTTGATCAATGTAGAGCCCATGATCTAAACCCCTCAATCTTATCCAACCATCCCAACCCCCGGCTTCTATGGTCCCGCCAGCCAATGCCCTTGCCCAGCCATAAATAGGACATTGGCCATCTAAACAAGAAATATCTACCCATGCCCGACAGGGCGCAACAGGGCAGCCAGTTAAATCCGATTCATTAAAACTAATCCAACCAATATGCTCTGACCAGGCGTAACCAGAAAAGACGCTATCTGGTTCAATGTTAACTCCATAGTTAGCGCTCCCGCCTCCAGAAGTATTATTAAAACTAATCCAGCCGATATTTTCAGACCAGGCATAACCAGAAACATTGTGTTCTGCACCTGCTTTTGTTTCTTGCGGATAATTAGAGAAAGATAAAACCAAAAACAGAATAATTCCAATAAGAAAAAAAGTTTTTATTCTTTGGCTTTTCATTTTTTACGCGAGTCCAAGAACTGTCCTCAAAAAATTCTTATGGCATTGTTGTACTCTGAAGAATAATCTTCTTCGCCTCAAATTCGGTTTTTCCCTTAACATTCTCGCTTGCCTCAACAATTATGTTCTGCGCTGCCTTTAATTCAGAATAATCAAGCGTTTTTTCTCGAAAGGGCATTGGCATGGCCATAGGGTCTACTGCTTCCCCTATCACTTCCTCTACCTCCTCAGGCGTCCTGTCAATCCTTTCTGCTAATTCAGTAGCATCTGCGATATTGACTCGCCATTCTTTCGTCTTTGCGTCTTCGAATGGGTTAGATGAATATATGGTCTCGCTTACAATTAATAAATTATCCTGAACTTCTTTAATCTCCCCGGAAATAGAAAAAATTTCATCCTGCTCTGGCATTGGAGGAAAAATCTCTTCAATCTTTGCTTGATATTCTTTAGTTGTCTCTTGTTTACCTTTTTCCACGCCTAATTGATAGGCGTAACTTCTGGCTAAAAAATAGCCAAAGACCATTCCGAGAATTAATACCCCTGCAAGTGCGGGATAAATCTTTGAATCTATTTTAAACATTTTGATTTTATATTTTGAATTATTTGTTAATAATATCTATCGACTTTGTTTGATGCTATTGCCCTTGCTCTTCTTTCTATTATTTTTATCTCAACATTATTAAAACCATAATCTCGCCTTCTCCGCTATGTAATGACTCCATTGCCTTGCCTAAAACCACGCCTGGCGTTTGAGCAATCTTTTCTCTATCTCCTTTCATTGCATAGCCCGGCTTAGAAGAAGAAACCAATAAATCGCCAACCTCAATAGGCCCATTCTCTGTAGTAGTTTTCACCGGCACCCTGCCAGCCAAAGCCAAATTGACTCCATCAATTTCAACATCATTAATTGTATTGCCCAATATCATGCCTGGATTAGTAGAAACAATTCCAGCTGTTTGGTGCTCATAAGCAGTTCTACATTGGCGAATATGTCCTTCATTTTCTTCATCTAAACAAACAACTGTTGCTAATGAAAGATTTCCAACAGAAGGTGTTTTTTCCGCTATATCTGCCGCGTTGTCACAGTAATAGGTGCCATCTATATAAAGATTGCCCGTGTTCACATCTAAGCGCATCTTATAATCCCAATCACTTATTTTATGCCAATTAAAAGAACGTCCACTATCTACACGAAAATGCATATCATAGGATGATGCCTCTAAAACCCTTCCCTTGACTGTAAGAGTTCCCCAGCCGTTTCTCGAAGTATCATTGAAATACGCCCAGCCCCTAATATCAACATCTCTTATGCGGCTTGTGCTCGCCGGGTTGGCGTAATAGTAAGTGTCATTTCTGTCATAGTAAATCGGGGCTCGCATCTGAGAAGCAGCATCCATGCGATAAGTTAAGGAGGTGCCATTCGGATTGACATAATAACCAGTATTGTTATAGTCGTAAAATCCAGCAAACGTAAGAAACTGATTTGTTGATGTTCCGCGGTCAGCAACGCTATCAAGGGTATCGGATTCAGATGTTGAAGGCCAACTGGAACGGCAAACGCCGCCGATACATATCTCGCCATTTATAATTGTGTCTCCGCTTCCACTTGGGTCTATTGTCAAATTCTCATTCGTATTATAAGTGGACAATATTGCTGAACCACTATAACCAAGCCTAAGATTGGAAGTATAGATCTGAGATTCGTAAATAAGAATATCGTAATCGCCAGTATTGTCTGCGTCAATACCAAAACCACTATTGTTAACTTTACCGAATCTATCATATTCTCCATTATAATAGGCATAATGGTATCGATTTGAACTATCAACAGCAGTCCGCCCATCAACCTGAAATCCACCATCAGCGCGAATTAAACCAGGAGTATAAACCCCACTAGTAAATTGCCCTGCCTGATTCAGTCGTAGCCATTCATCGCTAGCTCTTACCACTTCTTCGCCATCATCATAAAAATAATTATTACTAAAGGACCAGCCATTTAAATTGGTTTCAGGCCATTCAGAATAGCAAACGCCGCCAAGACAGATTTCACTATTTACACGTAAATTTCCTGGCGTAACTAATTCTCCACTATCATCGCAATAAAGCAATGCCGAACCAGAATCTCCCACTCTATAAATCCTTAAATCTCCGCCGTTTTTTATTCTTAAAGCATCCCCACCGCCTGCGTCAATCCCAAGTATGCCTGTTTTTGTCTGCTCTGCGCTTCCAACATTGAGCGGCGCGGGCACATTATCATCCGGCGGCGGCTGGGCTGGCTCTGTCCATGCCCGGGCAACCATAGTAATAAAAAAAGCCATCACCAGGACTCCCATAGTCAAGGCAATGGCGCTTGATATTTTTGACTGAAAGATGTTTGCTCGTTTCATATTTATATTAAAATATTTAATTATTTGCTAATTATTTTATTATTTATCAGTTCTGTAAAAAAATAGAAAATGGCTTGAACAAATTCTTCGGCATTGTCAAATATCGATGCCCACAAAAAACGATTTTCAAAAACAGTTGTTTTATTTATCGCCAATCCATCCATTTCCATATTAATATTTTCTCTGTCTTCTTCTTTGGCAAAAGCTTTTTCTGGAGAAGCAGACGCAAAAACATTGTCCCCATCAGGATTATACCCGCACTCTCCAGTAGAAGCGTTGCAAGCGCATCCAGCGGGAATACAATCACCACATGGACGACTACAATAACCTCCATCGCGTATCTCGACATTGGCAATCGAACCACACCTCCAATAAGAACCTGCATTGCAAGAACTATCGCCAGCTATTGCTCCGCCCACCTGATATGTTCCTATCGTACGCGTAACACCATGTATTTTCCAGAAAGCGCATGGCGTATGAGGACATGGACTTGATCCAAAAGCATCTTTCACCCACTGTGGCCAAACTTTTCCATACCCCCCAAAAACCAAGGAGTCCTTGCTGTCATACCACCCACCATACCAGGAACCCGAGGACCAACAAAGAAATCCATTAACAGCGCCGAAACGGATAACGGCTTCGTCATCGTCTTTGCAGGCATACAAAATATTATCCGAGCCTCCACTTGCATTTCTAACCTGCACCGTGCCGTTTGATGAACTCGGTCCACTATCACAGCCTCCTGGCGGTGGGCAGCACGATGCGGCAAACACATATTTACTCTCATTACTATGAAAACCCCAAAGTATTCCTATTGCTATGAAAAAACTAAAAACAAGCCAAAGATATTTTTTGGGTTTTATAAATAAATGTAAATTTTGGGGATATAGACCCCCTTTTTTAACTCTCTCCATATAACAGATTTCGGCTCCAAGCCAATTATTTATTCTTAATTCCGAGCAAGTGAGACAAATTGAACAAATTTATTTATTTCAATTTGCGAATGAGCACTGGGATAAAGGTTCTGGCGAGCAAAGCGAGCCATGGTTCTTGTTATACCAAGGCTAAAAAAGAAAAACTATCTTTTCTTCTTTATAACCTCGTCTATAAGGCCATATTTCTTTGCTTCTTCCGGCGAGAGATAGAAATCCCTGTCTGTATCGTCCTTAACCTTCTTGAGCGGTTGTCCCGTATGATGCGCCAATATCTTGTTCAACCGTTCTTTAATCTTGATAATCTGCTTGGCTGTAATCTCTATCAGAGCCGCATCGCCTGACATCTGGCCAGCAACCTGATGAAGCATTATTTCTGAATTAGGAAGGACAAATCGCTTTCCTTTACTGCCAGCAGCAAGGAGAATAGCAGCTCCAGAAGCAGCCAAGCCAACGCATACCGTTGAGATGGGGCAAGATATATATTGCATTGTATCGTAGATGGCTAGAGCCGCTGTAACTGAGCCGCCAGGACTATTAATATACAATTTAATATCTTTTTTCGGATCCTTTGAAGCCAAGAAAAGCATCTGAGCCATAATAGAATTAGCCAGACGGTCATTAATTGCGCCTGCCAAGAAGATTATCCTGTCCTCTAATAGGCGAGAGTATATATCATAAGCCCTTTCTCCTCTTTTTGTCTTTTCTATAACAGTTGGAACTAAATTCATAGATAATTTTTAATTACTAATTTTTGTCGAGAACAGTTCTCCTACGGAGAGCTGTTTTCTAATTATTGCAAAACTCTTCGAGTTTTGCCAGCACTTTCTCATTTCTCAATCTTTCTTTAGTATAACTCTTCAGTCTCGCTAAATCAAAAGGCTGACTGGCTGTTTCTAATTGTTCCTTATCAGGACGGCTCAATATTTTGTTGACCTCTTGCTCTATTTCCTGCTCTGAAATCGTGATGTCTTCCTTTTTGGCAATCTCTCTTAATATTAAAAATCTCCTTGCCTCTTTTTCAGATTCTTTTTCGAGAGATTCTAATAATTCTTTTTCCGTCTTCTTTATCTTTTTGAGATAATCCTCAAAAGAAATGCCTATTTCTTTTGATACCCTTGTTTTTAAATCTTGAAAGCGTCTTTCTTTCTGGGTTTTGGTAAGAACCTTTGGTACTATAAATTGGCATTTTTTTTCAACCATAGATAGAACTTCCTCCTGCCGTTTCCTGGCTTCAAATGCTTTCTTTTCCAAAGTTAATCCTTGCTTGATACTCTCTTTTAGGGCAGGCATATCTTTGAAATCGCCTAACCCCTTGGCAAAATTATCATCTATTTCAGGTAAATCAACTTGTTTTACTGCCTCGACCTTAACACTGAATTCTATTTCTTTGCCCGCCAGGTTTTTATCAGCGGATTTATCAGGAAACCGAAGAGAAAACTTTTTTTCTTGGCTGGGTTCCATTCCTTCTAATTCTTTTTCAAAGCCAGGGATAAGATGGCCCTTGCCAATAATAAAAGCGTCTTCCCGTTTCTTATTATTTTCTATCTGTGGAGAAGAAAACTCTATCTCAATAAAATCATTTTTTTTGGCAGGACGAGAAACAGTCTTCAGATTTGCTCTTGAATTCTGAAGCCATTTTATGGTCTTTCCAATCTCTTCTTCAGTTATTGATACTTTTTTTCTCTTAACCCCTGACGCTATCTTTTTATAATCAGGTAGTTGAATGTTTGGCAAAATAGAAAAAACCGCCTTGTAGCAAAACGGATTTTGCGGCGCTAGTTTTAGTATCTGAACCTGGGGTTGAGAAATAGGTTCTAATCCATATTCAAGAACCGCTTTTCTATAGCTCTCCTCTATCGCCAATCTAGCTCCCTCTTTTAGAACCATGTCCTGTCCAACCTCTTTGACAATGACCTCTTTGGAAGCTTTCCCCTTCCTGAACCCAGGCACCTCTATGTCTTTACCAAGATTGCCAATCGCTTTTCCGATAAAAACCTCGAATTCTTCAGCCCCAAGCTCAACGTCTAACTGAATCTTGGACTCTGGTATCTTTTTAATCTTTGTTTCCATTTTTTATTTCATCATCTCTTTCTTGCCCTTGCCCTTGCCCTTTGTTCCAACTACTTTCTTTTGTGTTTTTCTTTTCTTTTTCACCACTGCTTTCTTTTTCACATCCACTTTCTTTTTTGCCCCTACTTTCTTTTTCACACCTACTTTCTTCTCTGCTTCTTTTGGCTTCTCTGCTATACGCTTCTCTTTCGGCTCTTTCTCCTGAGGCGACCTCACATCGATTTTCCAACCGGTTAATTTAGCAGCTAATCTAACATTCTGGCCCTCCCTGCCTATAGCCAAGGATAATTGGTCCTCTGGAACTATACAAAGAGCAACATTCTTAGGTAGAGCCCTAACCTCTAGAACCTTAGCAGGCGATAGGGCATAAGCAATATATTCCTCTGGATTCTCTGAATATTCAACAATATCTATCTTTTCTCCGCCCAACTCCGAAATAACAGCCATCACCCTAGTTCCTCTCTGTCCAACAGCCGCGCCTATTGGGTCTATCTCTTCGCTATTTGACTTCATAGCAATCTTTGTCCGTGAGCCCGGCTCCCTAGCAATAGATTTAATCTCTACCTCGCCATTGGCTATCTCTGGCACCTCTAACTCAAAGAGTTTGGAGATAAATTTGGGAAAGGCCCTTGATAGAAAAACTAAAGGGCCCTTAGGACTTGGTTCAACCTTTAAAACATAAAGTTTGAATCTTTGGCCAAGCTTGTAGAATTCACCAGGGATCTGTTCGTCCTTGGGCAGTACTCCCAATAATTTGCCGATGTCAAAAAATACCTCTTTTCTCCCTGTCCTTTGGACAGTTCCAGAAATAATCTCTCCTTCTTTCGTTTTGTACTCATCCAAAAGGATTTCTCTTTCTAACTCCTTAAGTTTCTGGAGAATGACCTGTTTAGCTGTTTGCGCAGCAATACGGCCATAGTCATCTCTTGTTTCTAAAGGAATTCCAAATTCATCACCAATCTGCATCTCTGGCTTGATTCTCCTGGCATCTTTTAAAAGGATATGCCTCTCTGAGTTGAAGCGAACCTTTCTTTCTTCATCTGTTGTCTTTGTTGTCCTGGTTGTTTTTGCTGCTTTCTTGACCCTTTCCTCTATTTCTTCTTCCGAAAGAAGCATATCTTTATCCACTACTTCTTTCACCTGCCAGAAATCAAGTTTATTGGCTTCAATATCTATCTTGGCAATAATCTTCTGGTCCTTTTTACCATAATCTTTTTTGTATGCGGCAGCCATGGCAGTCTCGATTACCTGCCACATCTTCTCTTCTGGAATTCCTTTCTCTTCAGCCAGCTGGACAACACCCAATTTGAATTTTTTGAAATCCATAATGTTTATATCTATTGTTTATAGTTTATTGTTTATTATAAAAAACTTTGTCCGTTTTTTCAACGGACTAGCTCTATTGTAGCAAGATAAAAGAATCTGTCAAGTTCCGATTTTCCTGTGGAGCTAATTTCTGCGAACGAGCAGATTTTCCAGTCCAAGAACAGTTCCCGAACTGGAAAATTCGTCCTATCCCCTATTCGTCCTATTATTTCAGGTATTTACTTATCTTTTTCGTCAGCGCCTGCGGCGTAAAATCTGTTTTCAAAAGGTATGCCTTTGCGCCTAAGTCCATAACTTTTTCTCTTGTCCCCATTTCGTCATAATTAGAAAGAGCAACAACTAAAAAGTTGATGTTCTTAAATTTCTTTCTTAATTTCTCTAAGAAGATAACCCCGCTTTCTGTGGGTAAGAGAATATCTAAAATGATTAAATCTGGCTTCTCTGCTTCGGCTTTTTTTAGCGCTTCTCCGCTCGTAGAAGCCAATATCACATCAAAACCCTGCTCCTCGAACTTATCCCTATACATCTCAGCCATTAATGTCTCGTCTTCCACAATAAGTATTTTCTTTTTTGACTTAGGCATAATATTATTTAGCTCTTAAGATTCTTCGTCGCGGAGTTTACGCTGAGCTTGTCGAAGCGCTCCTCAGAATGACGATGAGTTAAAGGTAATTCTATATAAAAGGTTGAGCCCTTGCCCTTGCCTTTTGATTCTGCCCATATCTTGCCCTTATGAAGTTCCATAAATTTCTTGGCTACATAAAGGCCCAAACCAGTTCCTTCCCTCCAAAGGTTGATGCCAGCCGAGCCTCTAGAAAAACTGCTAAATAGATTTGAGGTTTCCTTCTTTGTCATCCCTGCGCCAGTATCTTTAATTATTATCAGGCATCTCCCTTTGTTTTCTTCGTGTCTCAGGGTAATGCCTCCTTTATTAGTATATCTTATCGCATTATCTAAAACATTGAAAATAACCTGTCTGAGTTTGTTCCTGTCTACTATCAATATCGGCAATACTTGCTTCGGTCTTTCCAGTCTTAGATAAATGCCTTTTTCTTTGGCTTTGAATTCAAATTCCTTTATTAACCCAGAGAGCAATGTTGACAGATCCACTTTTTCGAATTGCATCTCTATCTTGCCCATTTCTACCTTTGAAATGGTTAGCAGGCCATTAACCAGTTTAATCAACCTCTCGTTTGACTCAAGAATACCTCTCAGTGGTCTTTTGCTTTTCAGAGACAGGGTGCCGTATGTTCCTTCCAAGAGCATTGAAACATAGCCCTTGATGATGGTCAAAGGCGTTCTTAATTGGTGGGAAGCCATAGCAATAAATTCTGATTTCGCTTGGTCTAATTTCTTCAATTCCTGGTATGCTTTACCCAATCTGCGCTTAGTTTTCCTTTCTCTTAGAATGCTCTGGGAAAGTGAATATCCATAAAAACTAATTAAAAATAAGAAGACGATGCGAAAGAAGATAGTAATCAGAATAGATGGGGTTAGAATCATTGTCTTGGAAATAAGTTGGAATACAAAGTCGCCAATCACCGCCGCCATTCCTATACCAGCCACTAGAAAAATAACAAACCTGCTGAATGTGGCTGCTGACTCCATTATCATCAGCGAATAAAAGAAGAACAATGGTCCGTTAATGCCTCCAATACAATGCAGCAACGGAATCGTTAATATTGCATCAAATATACATTCCAGATAAGTAATAATTCTAATTCCCTGCCCTTTTGATTCTCTATAAATAGTCAAAGCCAAAAAAATGATACTAAAAAAAAGGGCAGCAGAGGCACACCATGCTAAGGCTGTTTGATAAGGCAATGCTTTGAACCAAGGAGAGAATTGAGGAAGAACGAAAAAAACCGATACAGAAACCGCCTCCCCGAAAATTCGGACAAGCATTATCTTTTTATGCATATCCCAAGCACCAAGAAATTTTGGAGGTTTAATCTTCATTAAATCTATTATTATCTAATCCTCTGTTATTATATGACTATCTTACTAAAATCAAAAGGGGGAAGACGTTGTCTTCCCCCTTTTCTTCGAGTTACACTCGTCTGCCAGCCCATGACACATACAGTTCCCATGGGAGAATTCTCCCAATCTCCACTTCAAGACCCGCCTCTGTGGCCATCGCCTGCAGCTCAGGGATCGTGAACGCCCTTTTCTGAGAGAGAACACCGTCGTAACACGTCTCTCTTGCCATAGGCGGCAAGACCCTAACCACGGGTAGGAAGTGAAGGTTGAACCATGTACCGGCAATCGCGCGCCAGCAGCGCTCGCTATCGTAGAAGAAGAAACCACGCCCGATGCGAGCCGCCCCTCGGAAAAGGTGCACCACATCTCTCTCTTCCACGATGTGGTGGAGCATGAAGTTGCATAGCACTAGATCTACGCTATCATCCTCGCGAGCACTGATATCGCAAGCATCAAGCTCTAACACCTGAATTCTTCCATCTTGCAACGCTAGCCGCTTAAGCGCCTCCTGACGCCCCAAAGGATTTACCTCTGTAAAAATGTAATTCACCGGGATTCCTTGTTGATCCATCTGCCGCATGAAGAATTCTGCGAATCCTCCTAGTCCGCCTCCGAGTTCCATAACGGTGAACACATGTCCATCCCGTTCATGAAACAACTTCATGAGCAGGGGCTCTATCCTTGCCATAGCCGCCTCATAGCGCTTGAAAGTCCTGCAGATTACCTCCAGGTCGCGCGCGACCTGGAGGTAGGCGTCATCTGAGCCAACATCCAGGTACTCTTTTCTTCCTTTCTCTCTTTTTGGGCTAAACATTTTTTATCACCTCCTTGATGCTTAACTATTCTTGCCAAACAACTGTTTTTATAATGCCATACTGTTTCTTGGAAGTCAAAGATTAGAAGCGCTTGTCTGCACCGCTTTTCCCGCGGAGCAAAGATCCGCAACTCATAGGGTCTTATGGACCCTATGAGTTGTCCTATCTGTCCTGTCCTGCGCCCACAGCGTTTTTGAAATGAGAAATCTTTGCTTTTTTTGTTGTTTCGTCAAAACTGACAGCAATAATATCTATTTGCCACTTGCTATCAAGAGGAATCTTATTTTCGGACAGCCATATTTCAGCTGCTTTGATAATTGTTTTTTTCTTTCTATAATTCACTTTGTCTTCTGGTGCAAAAAGACCATTTTTTTTAATGGCCTTGACCTCGACAAAACAAATCGGCTTATCTTTTTCCCCCCGCAATCTCTCAATTATTTTTATCTTTTGCTGAGCAACAATATCTATCTCTCCCCTTTTTATACCATCAAATCTCACTTCAAAGTTTCTGTCTAATATCTTATAGCCATTTCTTTCCAGATATTGAACCGCCATATCCTCTCCCAATCTGCCCGTTTTTTGTGAAGACATAAGACATAATAGATATAAATAGGTGGACCCAGTGAGAATCGGACTCACATCTCCGCAATGCGACTGCGGTGTATTACCATTATACTATAGGCCCTTCGGGGAGCGGGGATTTGAACCCCGGATCTCTGGCTCCCGATGCCAGCATGTTGGCCGCTACACTACTCCCCGTTAAATCCCTACATCATATATGCTATATCTTCTACGCGCTCACGGAAGGCATGACGGGAGAGGCATGACGGAAGTCTGACTTCTGCACGCCCTTCTACACGCTCTTTACGTAACCCAATACTTTTTTTTGGTCATCTCATCCCTCTTGGTTTCTATCGCCCTAATCTCTTTTCTGAAACGTTCTGCTGTTTCTTTTATTTCCTCATCGCTTAATTTGGTTAACGCCTTAACCCTTTTCTTAAGATATTCTTCTTTGTTCTTAGATGGGTCTTCCAATGCCTCTCCAAAAAGAATACCTAATATCTGGCCAATTTTAGGTCCCGGCTTCAACCCTGATATTTTCATTACATTATCACCAGAGATATTAAGCATGCTAACTGAAATCGGGTCTTGAGAAACGCTTTCAATAACATACTTTAGGTGCCTTAGCTTGTATGGCTCTGCCTTGGGACAACCTGAGCCAATACGGTCACAATATCTTACCTGCAATAACTCGTCAATGTTTTCCCTGCCGACATTTCTAAGCAATCTCCTTACTGACGAGGCCGATACCTCCCCCACATTATAATAAAAGAGGTGATAACGGACTAATCTGACTATCCTTTCAATATCTTTTTTAGAAAACTTTAGCCGTCTCAGAATATCGGCTGTCATCTTGGCGCCAACTATCTCATGTCCATAAAAGGTTGCGTCCGGACCTTCTCCTCTTTTTGTCCTTGGCTTACCAACATCATGGAGCAGGGCAGCTATTCTTACATACTTGTTATAGCCACTTTTCGCAGCATAACCCAAAGAGCGCAGATTATGCTCATAACAGCCATAGATATGATGCTTGTTCTGGGCGACACCATATCCCTCCTCTAATTCAGGAATAATATATTTTAACAAGCCAGAAACTCTTAAAAGTTCTATGCCCTCGGCTGCCCTTTCTGACATTACTATCTTTATGAATTCATCCCTAATCCTTTCTTTAGAGATTATTCTTAGAAGAACAGCGTTCTCTCTAATGGCTTTCTCTGTCTTTTTCTCGATAGCCCAACCATCTCCCAGAGCAACAGCAAATCTAACTGCCCTCAACATCCTTAAGGCATCTTCGGAAAATCTGTCTTCCGGAGCTCCAACTGCCCGGATTATTTTCTTTTTCAAGTCCTTTTGGCCATCAAATAAATCAATAATCTCTGCCATCCCTTTGACTTCGCAGAGAGCAAGCGCGTTAACAGTAAAATCCCTTCTGCCCAAATCCTCTTCAATGGTTTTCACCCATGATATCTCATCAGGGTGTCTTTTGTCGCTATATTTTGATTCAGCGCGATATGGCATAATCTGGATTCCCCCCAAGTTCTGTTTTTCGGAACCCGTCAACACAGTAACCATGCCAAAATCATTATCCTGAAAGTTTTTTGGGAAAATTTTCACAATCTGTTCTGGCCTAGCATTAGTAGCCACATCCCAATCGTTTGGTTCAGCGTCCTTTAATAAATCCCTGACACAACCGCCGACAATATATGCCTCGAAATGAGCATCTTGCAATTTCTTGATAATGGTTTTCACCTCGCTCGGTATTTTTTCATTAATTGTCTTCATCGCCACTATCATAATCCAAAAA
>CAZIIL010000002.1:6048-23367 GCA_964539465.1 uncultured Candidatus Saccharibacteria bacterium | reverse complement strand
CAGAGAAGTTGATGTTTACCAGAAACCTGGCGGTAATGATTTCTGCTGGGGTTGCTCTGCCCCGTTCTCTTGAGATTTTGGCTCGCCAGACAAAGAACCGAAAGTTCAGCAAGGCCATTTTAAACATTAAGAAGGAGATTATGAAGGGAACAGGTTTTTCCGATACTCTTGCGCTTTATCCTGATATCTTTCCTGAGTTTTTTTCAAGCATGATTAAGGTGGGTGAGGCCGGGGGAACCTTAATGGAGGTCTTAGATGTTTTAACCAGACACATTGAAAGAAAAAAAGAATTAGCTTCTCGAATAACAGGAGCCATGATTTACCCAATGGTAATTATTATAGCGATGCTTGGTATTGGTGTGGCTATGCTTTTGCTTGTGGTGCCCAAGATCTCTGAAACCTTTGTGGAGTTGGGCATTGATCTTCCAGCGAGCACCCGTTTTGTTATTTGGCTTGGAACAACTTTGATGGCTAAGTGGTATTTATTTATTGCTGGTATTGTTGTCTTGATTTTAACCCTTTTGCAGATTTTGAAAACCAAAACAGGCAAGAAGGTTGTTAGCGTCATATCGTTATATGTTCCCCTTGTCTCATCTATCACCAAGAAAACAAACTCTGCTTCTGTGGTGAGAACATTAAGCTCCTTGATCGCTTCAGGTGTGCCGTTAACAAGGTCTTTAGAAATCTTATCCGGGACTCTATCTAACTTTTATTACCAAGAAGCAATGAAAAAAGCGGCTGAGGAAGTGCGCAGAGGAGTTAAACTCTCCGACATATTAACCAATTACCAGAATATCTTTTCTACTCTGGTGATTCAAATGGTTGCTGTTGGCGAGGAGACAGGAGAAACATCTTCAATATTAGATAAATTAGCTACTTTTTTAGAGGAAGAAGTGGCTAATACTACTGAGAATTTAGCATCGGCGATTGAGCCAATAGTTATGCTTTTGATCGGCGGGGCAGTAGGGTTCTTCGCTATTTCTATGATTCAACCAATGTATTCAATGTTAGGAGCAGTCCAGTGAAGATTAAGCCGCAAAATCTTATATATACTCTATTTAGAAGGGCATTTACCGCTCATTCGGGTATAAACCCAAGGATGCGGGGAGGTTTTAGTTTTATTGAGGTGCTGATTGTTATAGGGGTTATTGGTGTTTTGGTTGGAATAAGCGCTAACACTATAATCAATCTTCAGCCAGATTTAAAACTAAATGGCGCAGGTCGAGAATTGATTGCAAACATTCGTTATGCCCAACAGTTAACCGTAAGCGAACAAGTTGAACATAGCGTTTATATCTCTGCCAATGAAAAACGATATGAGGTGAGAAGATATGGGGAGACAACAGAAATTCTAAAAGCAGTTTCGTTTCCGAAAGAAATTATTGAGGTTGGTATTAGCGGCTTGAGCGGTATCGAAGGCAATAAAGAAGCAAGATATAATTTCTATGGCACAGTTAAGGATTATGGAACTATCTCTTTAGAAAACAGCGAGAACAAGATAAAAACTATTGAGATAAGGCCTTCGGGGTTTACCAGAACGGCCAACTGATATAATTTTTCAAAATATGAAAAGAGGTTTATCTAATTTATCCAATAGCATCTTTTGGGGAGCAAAAAGAAGAGAGGGGTTTATGCTTATTGAGACGATTATAACAATCTCAACCTTGTTTTTGGCAGTAATAGCTATCTCGCAAATGCTTCCTTTTGGTATTCGGACGGCTCGGTCAGCCGAGATGGCCACCCTAGCCATCAACCTGGGGCAGGCGAAACTTGAGGAAATGGCAGCTAAGTCCTACGATGAACTTCCACTTGGCATTATTGAGGTAAAGCACCAACTCGATTCTCCTTTTGAAAAGTATTATAGGCAGACAACAATAATCTGTGTTGACCTCGACCTGCAATCAGTTGATTGTGATTATGATTTGGGTACCAACCCTGAACCGCTCAAAAAGATAACAGTGGTGATGTTCTGGCGGCCACCTTTTAGTGTTAGCGACAAAAGCATAGATATAATTAATTTAGCAGCCAAGAGATAAATAGGATTTTGTTTAGAATCTACTTAAAGAATATGAGAAGGAGTGAAGGCTTTACTTTAACCGAGGTTTTGGTAACCATTGTGCTGTTTATGTTAATAATTGGAGCTATTTCTTCTGTTCACTTTTTTAGCCAGAGGGCTTATCAAGAAGGTGAGATAGCCGCTGAACTTAGCCAGAACGGCAGAACAGTTTTAGAGCGTTTGACCAGGGAGCTACGCCAGACAGAAGAAACAGTCACTGAATTACCGCAAACCGATCAAGAAGAAAACAATCCTGATGAGATTGAATTCCAAGATGGCCACATTGCTTCTTATACCGAAACAGATGTCTGCTCTGCCAACGGGAATCCTTATAATGTCTTCTTGGGTTTAGACAGTTCTGGAGAAGATGATTACTATAAAGAAATGTTTATAAAGATTATTGATGGACCTGGTATTGGCCAAATAAGAAAAATAAAAAAATATGATGGCGCAACCAAAGAAGCTAGCGTCGAAACAGAATGGGATGTTATTCCCGAGACGACTTCTCATTATCGGATTGGCAGTGAGTATTACTATATTCGCTATTATATTCCTGAGGGAGAAAATGAGGTTAGACGTCAATACAAGATTTATTGTTTTGATGTCTGCGATGTGTGCAGCGATTACTTTCGCTGGGACGATACCAGAATAGAGGGTAGCGAGACAATCTCTACTCACTCCTGCATTTTAGAAGAGAGGATAGTGGGAGAGTATTTAAATGATTTGAGATTTTGGGGTTCGGGACTTATTGATATCTCAGTTAGATTAGAGAAAGATAATCAAGGGATAGATTTATCAACCAAGGTTTTTGGCAGAAACCTTTAGTTTAAGAAAAGGAGCAAGATGGAGGATTCAAGATTTAAAAAGGGGAGCATTCTACTTATTGCTGTTTTGTTCTTGGGGATATTAATGACACTCGGGTCTTATTTTTTGTCCTTTACTTTGGCTGAATCTAAAATGTCCACAGCCCAGACAGCGTCTGTCCAGGCCTATTATCTGGCTGAGGCAGGGCTTAGCGAAGCCATCTGGAAACTCAAGAACGATTCGGTCTGGAAGGCCAGCTTTGAGACCAAGCCCACTGTTGAGGACCCTGATTGTTCTTCATGGTCAATACCTCCTCTTTTAAGAGCAGGAGAACCTTTTATGAATGGTTCCTATACTGTCTTAATAGAGAATCTTGGTTGCGCTAAAGCAAGATTAACCTCTTTAGCTAAGTTCCAAATATCAGATGGCGTCTTTAGCCAAAGAATAATAGAAACAAGGGTGTTCAAGGCGATTGGCGAGCCATTGGCCGATTATGCCATTCTTACTAGCGGGTCAAGCGAGAATATACATATAAAATTTACTGACGCTTTAAACATTCATAATGGCAGCATTTTTTCCAACAACAATATCAATATTAAATACTGGAGTACAGTCAATGTAGATGAAAAAGTATTGGCCCATAATAACATTGATGTATCTTCTGGTTTTTTTGCTTCTGAATTAAACGCAGTAGCCCAGTGTTCTAAGAATAGATGCGAGGGCGAGTGTCCCGAGGGATGTCCGCCGGCCGAGATTTCTTCTATGCCAAGTTTAAGCTTTGATTCCTATCTTCAGGCAGCGCAGGACAATCAGAATTGCGCTTTATTCCGAAGTGATGGAGAAACTGATTGCTATTTTGATTCTTCCGGGGATTTTGAAAAAATGCTCTGGGAGAATTATCCAGCAATATCTCTAACAGGGGTTGTTTATGTTGATGGCGATGTAAATATCAGGGCTGGTCAGGAGCTTACTGTTAATGGAACATTGGTTTCAGGAGAGAATAAAGATATCAATATCGGTGAAGAGCGATTCTGGTATAGGGCAGAATGGCCCTTTATCCGTAGTGGTTCTTGCAAGATTATTGTCACGCGACCCGGACTAGACAGTCCGTCTGGGATTTTAGCTCAGAGAAAAATGAATGGTGGAGGCTGGCTTGGCATGGGGACAGAGGCCTTGGATGTTCACGGTCTGATATATGCTGGTAGTGAGATGAGATTTTCAGGCATAGGAGCAGATATTAATGTTCATGGAGGCATAGTTGTCCGGAAGTTTACCCTTAGCAGCATGTGGAGCGATATTAATATCTTTTTGGATTCAGACATAATAACCGATACTTTCCAAGACCCGGTTTATTCGCCCATTATTACAATAGACCACTGGGAGGAGTCTTATTAATGGCATGATGCCAATCGCCGCCTTTCTTATTGTAAGTCAGTGAGATAAATTGGAATAAATTCGGCGTAGCCGAAATTGCCGCTTTGCGACATTCAACAGGGCGAGCGCAGAAACGAAGATTCTGACAAAGTCAGGTTCTTGCCACCACTCCTCGTAATTAAGCGATTTTTAATCTACAATTCAAGAAGATGCTAAACATTTTATCCTTAAAAAAGAAAGGATTTGGTCTGGACATCTCTGATTTATCTATAAAGATTGCCTCACTTAAGAAGAAAGGCGGATTTTTAGAGTTGACATCTTTTGGCGAGTTTCCTGTCGGGCCTGGGATTATTGAACAAGGAGAGATAAAGAGAGAAGAGGAATTAATAAAGATTATTAAAGAATCTCTCTTAAGGATAAAAGGCCAAAGCATAGAAACAAAGAATGTTGGTGTTTCCTTACCAGAGGAGAAGTCCTTTTTAGAGGTTATCAGGATGCCCTTTATGGAAAAAGAGGAGATAGCCGAAGCAGTAGGGTACGAGGCCGAGAATTACATTCCTTTGCCCCTCGAGCAGGTTTATTTAGATTTTTGGCCAATACCCCTTCTATCAAGCCAAAAGCAACCCGACTACTTAGATGTTCTGGTCGTTGCCATTCCAAAGGCAACGGTTGATCCTTATATAAGGGTTTTAAAGGGAGCCGGCTTGGGGCCTATCTTTTTAGAAACAGAATCTGAAGCGATTGCTCGGGCGCTAATCAAAGATGGAACAACCAAAAACTGGATTCTGATTCTTGATATGGGGGCAACAAGAACTGGTTTTAGCGTCTTTGCTGGTTCTAGTTTACGTTTTATCTGTTCAATTCCTGTTTGCGGCAGGATTTTTGACAGAATGATCGCAAAAGAGATGAAAATATCATTGACTGAAGCCGAAAAAAGGAAGATAAAACAAGGTTTGGGAAGAAAAAATGGAGCAAAGATGTTTGAAATACTTATTCCCTGCCTCACCGACTTGGTAGAACAAGTCAGAAACTATCTAAATTATTGTTACAAACATGTCCTTCCTAAACGTCCGTCCCTTAATGGCAAAAGCGTAGAAAAGATTTTGCTTTGCGGCGGCGGAGCCAATCTAAAAGGCATTAATGATTTTCTTGTCGAGCACTTGGCGATACCAGTAGAAAAAGCCAACCCTTGGACAAATATTTTGACTGCTTCTGGCAAAGACCAACCCAAATTATCCTTGAAGGATTCATTAAGATACAGTACAGCGATAGGATTGGCGTTAAGGGCAGCGGGGATTAAGATTAATTAGGAGAGATAATCTGGGGAGAGCAGAGTTTCAAAGGCCACCTTTGAGAAAATTGAGCAAAGTTGAAAAAACTTTAAGGAAATTGAGAGTGTAGACATATGATTAATTTATTGCCGCCAGAAGAAAAAAGCATTCTTATGGAAGAAAGGAATTTTAAAGAGATTTTGATATTGGGTATGGTTGTCTTTTTCGGTCTTTGTTCTCTATCTCTTATTCTTCTTTTTATTAATATTAATTTAAGAGGAGGGGTTGTACTACAGAAAGTAGTTTGGCAGCAGAAGCAAGAGGAGTTTGAGTCCTCACGCGCTAAAGAGTTAGAGCGGGAGATTATTCAACTGAATCAAATGCTATCAGGAATTAATGATTTTTATCAAAGAAAATTCTGCTTGACAGACGTTTTTGAAGAGTTTTTTGAATCGCTTCCGTCTCAAATACATCTAACAAGAATTTCTTATCAAGAGGATAATAGAAAGATTTCTCTAAGTGGATTTTCTCCGAGCCGGGCAATCCTGCTTGAACTAAAGGAGAATCTTGAGAAAAGAGAGGGCTTTCAAGATGTTTATTTCCCTTCTTCAAATTGGATTAGCCCTTTTGATATACAATTTTCGATTTATTTTTATGTACAATGACAGAGTTTAAGAAAAAGATATTATTTGTTTTAGCTTGTCTTTTTTTAGTTTTTATCCTTTTTGGCTTTCTTATTATTTATCCTCTTCTAAGAAGTATTAGAGAGAATTCAAAGGAACTTTTATCTATCAAAAATCACCTGGCAACGGTTACTAAAAAGAATAAGGCCTTTTTGTCCTGGGAAGAGGACTATTCGAATTTACAAATAGCGGCTGAGGGGTTAGATGATGTTTTTGTTAGTTCAGAGATGCCAGTAGATTTCTTGGGATTTTTAGAGAAAACGGCCGGAGACAGCCGGGTTGGAATAGAAACGTCCCTTTTGCCCGCGCAACCAGGAGATTCATACTTTTCTGCTCTAAATTTCAGGTTGGTGCTAAAGGGCTCGGGATCCGATTGCTTAAAAATGCTAGAGAGGATAGAAAGTGCTCCCTACTTAATAGAAATAAGGAGTTTGGACGCCAGAGAAATGAGCGAAAAAGAACAAGAAATAGAAGGTCAAGATGTAGTGTTTGTATTATTAATTAGAACATTTTCTTCAAATGAAGATTAAAATTAATTTTAGAAAGGCCAAAAAGATACTAAGAATGCTTCCCGGAATTTTAGCCCAAAAGGCATTTCTCTTGTTTCTCCTTCTTTTTTTTGTAGATTTGGTTTTTGGAGTTTTTATCTTTTATCGTTATAACTTTCCTTCTCAAGACCTTATTCTCGGCGACCAGGTATTAAAGATTGAGAAAAAGACCTTACAGCCATGCTTAGATAGTATAGAAAAGGATAGAGAAAGATTCGAAGAGACCAAAACGAAAATATATCCCAATATTTTAGGAGCCCCAATTGCTGAATACAAAGAGGAGGCTGGGGAGGGATTGACCGAAGAGTGATTTTGTCGTATAATGACGACACCGATGGTGGTTTTCTTAGCTGGATTTAGTCCCCGTAGCTCAACAGGATAGAGCAACTGCCTTCTAAGCAGTAGGTTGCGTGTTCGAGTCGCGCCGGGGACGCAGATGATGAATAAACAAAATTAAAATATGGTGGCCTTGGTGTAGCGGTAACACTAGGACCTGTGGAGTCCTCATCGGCGGTTCGAATCCGCTAGGCCACCCCAATCTTCGCCGGTCAAAGTCGCCCCAAGGGCGATTTTTCAATGTTTGAGTCAAAAATACTATGTCGAGAACAATTCTCGACATAAATCTTGCGGAAAGGGTGATTTATTGGTAACATCTATACATCAAATTGTATTTATATATCGAATTGTATTCTGTAAAATAGTTCTCTCAAGTTTTTGAAATCAAAAATTGGAATAAAAAGCCCCTATAGTTCAACAGGATAGAACAAAAATCTCCTAAGTTTTAGATCCAGGTTCGAGCCCTGGTAGGGGCACTTGCCCAGATTCATCGGGCTTAGGGTTAACCTAGTTTACTCTGAACAAAGTGAAGAGGGCCCATAGCTCAACTGGCAGAGTATCTCGCTGGCAGCGAGGGGGTTGAGGGTTCAAATCCCTCTGGGTCCACCACTTGTGATTTTTGGCCAAATTTGACCTCTAAAAATTCCTGATTTAGGTTAAAAATAAGGCCTAATTTAGCGGTTTCAAATCCTTTTTCCCTGTCATATGGAATTCCTTTTGGAAATACTAAGTTTTGGAACCGGGGACGAAGTTGAGGCGATAAATCAAACCATTGCCTTCCCAAATTACTAATAAAGTTGGTTGCATAAGTCAGAGCGCTTTCAATATCAAACTGCTCTATCAGGGGTTCACTTAAAGATATTTTCGCGGGAGCAATCTCATTCTCTACTTCTTCTTTAGTATAAGAATCATCCTCACGCATTTCAAAGATGCGTTTTCTTTTATCTTCAAGCGTGGTTAGATAGTTTTCATATTTTTTCGTCTCTAATTCAAAAGTTCTACCTTTTTCTTTCCATAAATCCAAAATCGTTTCCTTCAAAACATCAAGGAATTTTTATTTCGGAATGATTTTTTCTAAATAGTCTAAAAATCTTTCCTCAACTTCTTTCTTTTTAATGCTTTTTGAGTATAGAGAGCATCCTTTATTTTTACACCAATAATAAGTATATCTTTTGCTTCGATCGAGGGAAAGGCTTCCGGTCAAAAGTTCCCCGCAAGTAGCGCAAATTACAGTTCTGCGGAGAGGAAAGTTGGGATTATATCTTTGATGCTTGGCTTTGTTTGCCTTGCCGCTTCTAGCAAGCCAAATTTTATAAAGTTCTTCTTTTTTAATCATTGGCTTATGTAGTCCGGCTATTTCTTCTTTTGTCCAGGGATTGACCAAAATGCCTGCGTAAAATTTTAGATATTTGCCAAGCATTCTATCTACTAATTGAGGAGCAGTTTTCTTACCTCGTATTGCTTTTAATCCCCATTTATCAAGTAGTTTTGCTAAATCTGCTTGAGAGTAAATTCCTTTTGCATATTCTTTAAGCGCTTTTTGGATAATAAGGAACACTTGTTTATCCGGGTTGTCCGGCTCAATCTTTTTTAATCCGCGCTTTTTGAACTGGCCGCATTTATATCCAATAGGCGATTTCCAAGGCCAAAGTCCTTGATTTATCTTTTGGCTCATACTATCAGTGCATTGCTGTTTCCTGATCGCATTTTCATATTCCGTAGCTCCTGCAAGCACTGTTCCAATGAATTTTTCTGAAGGCTTATTGCCAATGGGCTCGGTTACAGAATGTAATGTTGTGCCATAACTCAAGAGGATTTTACGAACCGCAAAATGGTCTTCGGTATTTCTGACAAAGCGATTTACTCGTAACACTACAAAGGCATGAATTTGGTTTCTATTCTTGCGGCAAAATTCAAGCGCCCTTAAAAACTCTTGCCTGTTATTTAAACTTAAATCCTTCGCGCCTTCTCCTTTTTCCTGAAATATTTTAACAATTTCTATGTTGTTGCTTTCGCAGTATTTTTTACAAGCTTCTTCTTGAAACTCAAGACTTGTCCCGTCAATTTGCGGTTTTGTCAATATCGTTATTTTCAATAATTTATTTTATGATGAGAAATGCGCAGAATACTTATTACTTGGTTTAGTAAGGCCCTGGGAGGGGCTGAAAACTCTGTAATAGATCTGTGTAATTTTCTATCGAAATATAAAGACTTAAAAATAGTCCTCCTGTTTGTTTCTCAAGATAAGGCCTTTTTTGCAAATGGAGACAAGATAAACGAAAAAGTAAAAGTATATGATTTTTGTCTTTCTTTGCCGTGTTATAACGTCCTTGCTTTTTTTATCGTGTTTTGGATCAGTGTTAAGGAAAAAATTGATATAGTTAATGTTAATTACAGAGCAGTTTTTCCAGAATCTTTGGCTGCAAAGATTTTAGGGAAAAAGGTAGTTTCTACAATAAGGGCAGTTCTTATTGATAAGAAGAATGCAAACTCTTTTTATTTTACAGAACAAGTTATAGCAATATCAAAAGCTGTAGCGGAAAAAATCAAAAGCTTAGGATACGAGAAGTCCGTAACAGTGATATATAATGGGATTGATTTGAATAAGTTCGAAATATGGACACCGCGGAAGAAAATAGCAAAACAAGGATTCTATTTTTTGGCTCGCATGGTAAGATGGAAAAGGCCTGATTGGTTTGTAAAAGCAGCCATTGAGGTTCATAAGGAATATCCAAAATCCAGGTTTGTATTATTTGGAAGGGGGCTGGAAGAAGATAAACTAAGGAAGATAATTCGAGAAAACAAAGCAGGAAATTATGTTAAAATGGGTGGTTTTATTTCAAGAAATGATATCCGCCTCAAAGACTACGGAATTTGTGTTTTACCATCTTTTATTGAGCCTTTTGGCAAGACTATTTTAGAGGGAATATTAAGAAATAATGTAATCGTAGCAACGAATTCTGGCGGAGTGCCAGAAATACTAAAAGATTACGATCTTTTATTTGAAAGAGATAGCTTTGATGATTTGGTGCGAAAAATGAAAAGTGCCTATGAGAGTTTTGATTTTTATTACTCAGAGATTTCGAAAATTAAAAAGAAATCTAGCGAGAAGTTTAATATGACAAGGGTGGCAAACGATTATCATAATTTGTTTATTAATTTTAAACTATCTAACTAAATAGATATTTAGTTTTTTCTTAAAATATGCAGAATTTCTTTGATAAAATTAACAATGACTCATATATATATGCCAAAAGGAGCGGATCTCTTTTTGGAACGGTTGCGGTAAGCGGGGCCAAGAACATGGTTACTAAAATAATGACCGCTTCATTATTGGCTACAGCAGGCAAGTTGACAATTAAAAATGTGCCTTTTATCAACGAAGTCTTTATGGTTTTGAACCTTTTTGATCAGTTAGGCGTTGAATATAAATTCAAGTCTGACAAAACTTTAGAAATTAAGCCAAAGCATTTTAATTCTCCAGAAGTAAATTTTGGAGAAGAGGTAGGCAACAGAATTTCTTTACTTCTGGTCGCTCCTATTCTTGCCCAGTTCGGTAGAGCAATTATTGTCAAACCCCGGGGTTGTAAAATAGGGAGAAGAAAAATAGATTTTCACATTGAAGGACTTAGGAGATTTGGAGCAAAAATAAAAGAAACAGAAGATAGGCTTTTTATTGAGGTAGAAGGAAAGGGCTTGAGAGGTATTGATTTTCACTTGCCATTTTCTAGTGTAGGAGCAACTGAAAATCTTATATTAAATGCAGTTTGTGCTCAAGGAAAAACAATTATCAGAAACTCTGCAATTGAACCAGAAATAATTGAGCTGATCAAATTTTTACAAAAAGCTGGGGTAGAAATTGCTATTCATGGCGAGAGGAATATTCATATAAAAGGGAGAAAAGAGGAGCTAAAACTATCGGATTTAGAGGTCGGGATAATAGCTGACAGGGTAGAAATTGCCTCCTTGGTTTCAGTAGCCCTTTCTACAAAGGGAGATATATTTATAAAAGGAGCCAAGCAAGATTTAATAATTACTTTTTTAGGTATATTACAGGCAATGGGCGCAGGTATTGAGATAAAAGATGACGGAATTCGTTTTTTCTATAAAGGAAAATTAAAACCTGTGTCTGTTACCACTGCAGTTTATCCAGGTTTCCCTACTGATTTTCAACAGCCTTTTGGCATTCTTCTTTCTCAAATTGATGGCGCCTCCTTTCTTCATGAAACGATTTTCGAGGATAGATTTGCTTATTTAAGAATTTTAAAACCAGTTATAAAAGATAACAAAAGGATTATAATTAGTAATAAATGTCCCTCGGGACAAAGATGCAGATTTGCAGATCAAGGTTATCAACACTTTGCTAAAATAGGGGGGCCGATTGAATTCGGTTCTGGCGAGGTTGTGGCGCCAGATTTAAGAGCGAGCTTTGCCTTAGTTAATGCTGGTTGCCTTTCAGACGGCATAAAAATAAGCAATATAGGATTGCTTTTTAGAGGATATGAACATCCCGTGGAAAAATTAAGATCATTAGGCGCAGATGTAAAATTAATTTTGTAATTTATGAAAAAGAATCAATGGGACATTGAGACCGATTGGGTGATTAATACACTTTGTAATTTTAATTGTGAATATTGCGTTGCTCGTTCTGATAAAGAGCATCCAGATGTAGGAAGAGTTAAAAACGAAAAATTAATCCGTTTTTTTAACAATACGGGGCTCACATGGGCTATTCATTTAACCGGAGGAGAACCATTTTTATATCCGAATTTCATTGATCTTTGCGAAGGATTAACCCAAGAACATTTTATTAGTATTAATACTAACTTGAGCCAGGAAAACATTTTTCGTTTTGGTGAAACAATAAATCCAAAAAGAGTCATATTTATTAATTGCGGTTTGCATATCGCAGAAAGAAAAAACAAGGGCCTTGTAGAAGATTTTATAAAAAAAATTGTTTTTCTTAGAAGTAAAGGATTCACGCTTTTTGTTTCATATGTGATGTATCCTCCTTTGTTTAAAAGATTTAAAAGGGATTTTGATTTTTTCAGATCTAAGAATATAGTTATTTACCCTAAAGCCCTAAGGGGGAGATTTTTTAAAAAAAGATATCCTCGAGATTATTCTCAAGAGGAAAAAAAGTTGTTTAAGAAATATTCTAAAAAGGTTGAGAGCGAACTTAAAAAATCAGGTTCTTCAAATTTTTCAAAAGGACTACTTATCGATCTTTCCCTGGACAGGAAGTTTTTGGAAGGTATTCCTAATTTTCATGGTAAATTATGCTTAGCGGGTAAAAAATTTGTAAGAATTTGGCCCAATGGAGTAATCACTCGTTGTGGCAGAGAACATATATTGGGTAATATATTTGACTCTAAGATTCACCTTTTTAAGGAAGCTAAGAAATGTGATAGTTTTTCCTGCCCATATTTCTGTTTTAGATATTTAGTAAATAAGAATTTTAAGAAATAAGAAAACTATGAATCTTTTTTCTTATCCTCATATAAATGATTGGGAGTGTGGCCGGGGACTAGGAGCTTTTTTATATGGGTTAGTCATGCTTATGCGTTCAGAAATAGTGCTTGAGTTCGGCACTTTTAAGGGTTATTCAGCATTGTGTTTGGCAAAGGGGATAGAGGAGGCAGTTCTTAGTCAAAAACTACCTTCCAGCTCGAGGGTTATAACTTTCGATGTTAAAGATTATCCCAAGATACCGAAATTTGAGGGAAATCCGTTTATAGAATTTCGTTTGGGGGACAGCAGAAAACAGTTAGTGCGGGAAGTATATTTAAAACATAAAGAAAAGTGCCGAATTGTATTTTTTGATACGAAACATTATTATGAACATGTTAAAGAAGAATTTGAAAATGTTCAAGATATTGTAGGAGAAAATACTTTAATTCTTTTTCATGATATGGATACGGGATACCAGAGACATACTGCTCATTTGCTTCTAAAAGATATTCGTGACGGAAAATACAATACTTCTAAATTCTATTTTCAAAGCATATGTATCCCCACTCGCTGGAGTGATGATTATTGCCTAAAGCGAAACAGAAAAGATGGGTATGGGCGAAGATTAAGTGATGGAATAGGGGTTATTAGAAAGGAAATTATCCGTAAATAAATTTTAGAAAAAGAGTTTTGAAGAATTATGCAAAAACGATTCAATCCCCAAGTAGACAAAAAGGGATATTACTATACCAAATCATATAATACCCTTACTCGTTTCTGTTCGTACTCTTGCCAAGTTAATCTTCTTTTAGATCTTCTTAAAGAAAAAGCTGATTATCAAATTCTTGAGATAGGGGTAGGGAGTAAGTTGGTCAATCATTTTTTAAAAGAAAAAGGGGTTGATATTACATCTTGTGACTTCGACAAAAAGCTTAAACCAGATATTTTGGCGGACATAAGAAATCTTCCTTTTGTTAACGATTCATTTGATATAGTAATTGCCTATGAGGTTTTAGAACATATTCCTTTTGAAGATTTTCGTAGGGCTTTAAGGGAAATGAAAAGAGTGTCTAGAAAATATCTTGTTCTTTCTTTTCCTTATTCTCGGATATTTTTTGAACTGGTAGTAAATATAAAAATTCCTTATCATTTACGAAAGATTTTCACCCTTCCCTTATTAAGAGTTCCTTTTTGGACAAAGCATAAATTTAGCCCAGAGCACAATCATTATTGGGAGGTAGGCAAACGCGGCTATCTCTTGAAAAAAATAAGGAACATTTTTAAAGAATTGGGTTTAACCACTGTTAAGGAAGTATATGCCACTATAAATTCTTATCATTATTTCGTGGTTCTAGAGAAGTAAAGAACATAATATCTGTTAAATAGATTATATAGGTTAAGTCGAAACGAAGTTTAAAAATTCGTAAAAAGATCAAATAATATCTGTATCAAAAGCAGGCTTTTATAAATAAAAAAGAGAAGTCATTGTTTTGATTTCTGCTTTTTTATTTTAAAACAAAAGGTAAGTCAAGCGTTGACGAATCCGCTGGAAGATGATAGGACAACTACAGTTCTTGGTTCTAAAAAACTGATTATGGAGGTGAAAAATGACAGGGGTGGGAATTGCTGAGATAGGAGTGGCGATTCCTCGTCATTTTATCTCAGTAGGAGAGTTAGCAAGAGCGCGCGGAATGGCTCCGGGCAAGGCGATCAAGGGACTCCAAGTACTACAGGCCAGTATTTCCTTTCAGACAACAGTGATTGAATTAGCAGCCAATGCTGTTCAGAAAATCCGGTATGATGATGTAGTTAGGTTTTACTTTGCTGCAGAATCGAATCCAGATGCATCAAAGCCAGAAATATGGTGGAGATCTTCAGCATCTTTTTGAGCTTAGTTCTAATGGGGGAGATAGACAGAATGACAACAAGCGAAGGTCTTAATTGGTTTCTTGAGTGGTACGATGAGATTCAAGCTACTGGTGATAATACTCTTGTGGAAAAGTTCCAAATTTTTATGGACATTGATTCTTTCAGCGATCAAGCATTTGAAGATTTTTTCAGGTCTCTTTTAGAAAGTACAAACAAAATATTAGAGGAGTAAGAGTTTCCCGCAATTTTTTCTAAAGGTTTATTCTAAAATCCGAACTTTTTCAGATTTGTAATTTTAGAGATTTTTATGTTAGGATAAGAACGTCAAAATGTTTAGCAAGGGCTTGCGTTGAGTTTTAGTTGCTGCCAGAGCTTTAATTCCTGTACAATCTGGTTCCAACTGAATCTCACGAAGTCCACACTTTTTCAGCAGCATTGACAATGAGTTTACCGTTGTATATACTTTGGACATATGAGAACTGTAATTAATATCAAAGCCGATAAAGAGGTAAAAGAGAATGCTCAGAAACTTGCCAAAGAGCTTGGTCTTTCTTTGAGTGATGTTCTCAATGCTTCTTTAAGAAATTTTATTAGAACTCGAGAAGTGTATTTTTCTGCAATTCCCAGAGTGGTTCCAGAGTTTGAGCGTTTTCTTGGAAATGTTGAGAAAGACATTAAGCAAAAAAAGAATCTTTCTCCAGCATTTCATTCTTTTGATGAAATTAATGGTTATCTTGGTGATTTATAATTTATGATTATTCGGCTCCACAAGAGTTTTGAGAAACAATACAAAAAATTGCGATTGGGACAAAAAGAAAAATTCAAAGAAAAAATAGCATTTTTTTTAAAGGATGAGTTTAATCCAATTCTTAATAATCATCCTCTAAGGGGGAGATATAAGGGGTATAGGAGTATTAATATTAGCGGAGATTTACGCGCAATATATAAACGAGAGATTAGAAAAAGAGTTATCTTTGTTGCTATTGATAAGCATAGCAATTTATATAAATAATTCATTCTTGTTTTCCTGCTGGGTTTGCTATTAAAATCTGAAATTTTGTTTGAGATTTTATTTTATAAAGATATTGGATAATGAGAAAAAACAAGGAAATTACTATTGCTGGCGCTGGGCTGTCTGGACTAACAGCGGCTATTAATCTTGTTAGAGCTGGCTACGAGGTGAAGATTTACGAGAAAAATGATTTTATTGGCCAGCAAAAAGAAGAAACAGTCCAACTTTTGCCTAACTGGTTTGCCAAACAGGATGTTCTAAAAGAATTGGAGGATTGCGGTATTAAACTCAATTGGCTGAATAAGATTGAAGAGATAGCAATACATCTAGGGAGCAACAGGCAGGTTGTTTTTTATAGCAAGAAAATCCCGACGGGCTATACGGTTTTACGGGGAGGAGATAATTCATTAGAAATATATTTGGCTAAGCAAGCAGAAACAGAAGGAGTAGAAGTAATGCTTGGTCGGGAATGTCCAGGCCAGCCAGATATTGTTGCTACTGGAGTGGGCAAGATATTAACTGTAGGTTATGCTCGGGTTTATGAAGGGGATTTTCAAGCCAATAAAACCAGTGTTTTCTTTAATTCTCAGCACACTCCTTCGGTTGGATATGGCTATCTATTTCCCCATAATAACAAGAAAGCGACCTTTAAAATCAGCAAGCAAGCAGGGGAAGCAGCCGATATCAAGAAAGCCCTAAAAGATATTCAAAAACAGCACCTTTCACAAGAGCTCAAGGAAGAAAATTTTCTATACGATTTTGGGACTAAGAGAAGCTTTGACATTCCCGAAACAGCCATAAAAGAAAAATCCCTTATAACGGGCGAAGCGGCTGGTTTCCAGGATGAACTCTTCCGTTTTGGCATGAGATACGCTGTTATTTCCGGCTATTTAGCTGCCCAAGCAATTATTAGGGACCTGGATTATGACGCATTATGGAAAGAACGATTTTTGAATGAGTTTAAAAAAATAGCCAAGACTAGAAAGATATTCTGCTGTTTTAAAAAAGGAAAGTTTGGCTTCTTGCCAAAAGGATTGAAGTTGCGGATGGAAATAAGGATGTTTAAAAAACTCTATCTTTCTTCAATGTTTAATTTATTCTTGCGTCTTTTCTGAAAGAGAGTCTTGTTTTAATAAATATTTGATTATAGATTTAGTAAGCATGGCGAGAGGCGGGATGCAGGAGACGGATAAACTGGCCGCTCTCGAAAAGCGTGCGTTCGCAAGGACACGGGGGTTCGAATCCCTCTCCCGCCGCCATCAACATATTTATTCATTTTTTTAGAGACATGACACAATCTTCCATCTTCATTGTTTCTTTTTTTGCCCTCCTGGTGTGTTTTTTGATTTACCAAATAAATAGATTAAAAAAGAGATTAGACATCTTTCTCAGCAGTGGTGATAAAAACTTGGAAGATGTTTTGAAGGACTTAATCCAATCTTCAAGCGCAAGCCAGAAAGACATAGAAATGATATCCAAGAAGGTTGAGAGATTGGAAGGCATTGCAGAGATCTCTATTCAGAAAATTGGGCTGGTAAGATATAGTCCGCTCAAAGGGATAGGTGGAGACCAGAGTTTTTCTCTGGCGCTTCTTAATAAAGAGCATTCTGGCTTTATAATCACCTCTCTTTATCTAAAAAAGGAAAGCAGAATTTTTGCCAAGCCAATAAAAAATGGAAAGTCAGAATATTCACTATCCGAGGAAGAGAAACAAGCCATCGGAAGGGCAGTAGATTGATTACAATTTTCAAGCGAGCGCAGAAACGAAGGTCTCTTGCCGAAGGCAAGTTCCTTAATTCAAGAATATATATCTATACCTTAGCGAATCAAGGTTCTTGCCGAGCAAAGCGAGGCGAGGTTCTTAATTCAAGAATATATATCTATACCTTAGCGAATCAAGGTTCTTGCCGAGCAA
>CAZIIL010000002.1:0-5948 GCA_964539465.1 uncultured Candidatus Saccharibacteria bacterium | reverse complement strand
AGCGAGGCGAGGTTCTTATTTCCAAGTTCTCCGATAGATATTCATATCATATTATTAGCATATTTGTATAATTATGACGCGCAAAAAAGCAAAAAATTTATCAGAAAAGCAAGTTGTGGTTGTCTTAGTTGGGCATATTGACCATGGCAAAAGTTCAATTCTCCAGGCAATTAAGGATTTTAAAATTTTGGACAAAGAAACAGGCGGGATTACCCAACATATTGGAACTTATGAAGTAGAGCATTCTCCGGCAGGCTCAGAACAATCTAAGAAGATTACTTTTATTGATACGCCCGGACATGAAGCATTTTCAGCAATGAGGGCCAGGGGAGCTAAGGTGGCTGATATTGCCATTCTGGTGGTAGCGGCAGACCAAGGCGTCCAAGCGCAGACAAAAGAAGCTATCTCCCATATCAAAGAAGCTCAGATTCCTATAATAGTTGCTATCAATAAGATTGACAGACCCCAGTCCGATCCAGAAAGAATTAAGGATGAACTCTCTCAGAACAATATTCTGGTTGAGGGTAGGGGCGGGGATGTTCCCTGCGTCAAAACATCTGCGAAAACAGGGAAGGGTACCACAGAACTTTTAGAAATGATTTTATTGGTTGCAGAGCTACAGGACTTGAGATTTGATGCCTCATCTCGGGCCAAAGGGGTAGTTGTCGAATCTTCTGTAAGCAGCAAAAGAGGTTGTGTCGCCACCTTGCTCTTAGAGCGGGGCTCTTTAAGGAAGGGGGAGATAGTTGGTACTTGTTCGGCAACAGGAAAAATAAAGAGGATAGAGAATTTTCTGGGTGAAGAAATAGAAGAAGCGAGGGCAGGACAAGGGATTTTAGTATTGGGCTTTAATGAAATGCCTATTCTTGGTGAAGAATTCACAGTTTATCCCAGCATAGAGGCGGCTAAGGGGAATATGGAAGTCAGGGTTAAGGAAGCAAGGAAAAGGATAATTTTCTCCTCAGAGCCAGAAAATAAAGCCCTAAATCTAATAATCAAAACCGATGTCTTGGGTTCTATTAGCCCCATCAAAGAAATTTTGATGGGCCTGCCTCAAGACAAAATTACTTTAAAGATTTTGAAAACAGGAGCTGGAGATATTAATCTCGCAGATGTTAAGCTAGCCGAGGATAGCAAGGCGTTAATATTGGGTTTCAGGGTAGGGGCTTCTTCTTCTATTTTAGACATAGCCGAGAGAAGATGGGTTAAAATTTTTAGATTTGATTTGATTTATGATATGGTCGAAGGATTAAGGAATTTTATAAAGAAAACTCTAAAACCAGAATTAATTAAGGTGGACTTGGGTAAGTTAAAGGTCCTGCTTATCTTTAAGACCGACAAGAAAAGGCAAATTATTGGAGCCAGGATATTGGATGGAGAGATTAAGAAGGGGGATAGCATGGAGATTTTTAGGCCTGCTCCAGACATAAAAACAAAGGTCTTGAGTGATGATAATAAGATTGGGAAAGGAAGGGCAATTAAATTAGAAAAAGATAAAAAAGAGTTGAAGGCAGGGAAAAAGGGCGATGAGGTTGGAATACTTTATGAAGGGGATTGCATAGTTCAGGAGGGAGACATTCTAAAAGTTTATAAAGAGGAAAGGCGGAGTATTGAATTGTAAGAACATCAGATATCGGGTACAAGGTATTGGGGGACGAAAATTGGGGACAGGTCTTATTTTTCTTGAAAAATTGAAGTAAGGTGTTAGGATAAAATCAGGCCGGGTAGCCAAGCGGCAAGGCGGTGCTCTGCAAAAGCACTAACATGGGTTCGATTCCCATCCCGGCCTTATTGTAATGTTTATATATGCCGCGGTGGCGGAATTGGTTTACGCGCACGGCTTAAACCCGTGTGGGCTTGCCCATGAGGGTTCAAATCCCTCCCGCGGCACCAATCAAAAACCTCTGCGATAGCGCAGAGGTTTTTGATGTCAATTCAAAATTCTCAATATTTATCCTTCTAAAATCTCGACATAGGCATTTTTGACGCCAAAGCTCTTGGCTTCCCAATAGTTTTCAAACCAAATATCAACATGATAATGATTTCTTGGATGCATTCTGTCTTCAACAACAAATATCCTATTGCCGTAGACGTCAGGGATTCTTATTCTCGTTCCAAAAGGCAGGAAGTTGGCAGCGACTATGCCCCTTCTAACATCAGTTCCGGCGGCGGTGATAAAAGGTGTATCGTCTGTCTGCCAGGTTGTACTTGAATAACCGGTGATGATCACTTTCATTTTCTGATTTAGCTTTTCTGTGGAAATAGTTGGTTCGGACATGGGGCGAAGACTATTTTTTTGAACAACAAGCAAAGATGAATCAGAAACTTCTTCGCTAACGGAAATCAAGGGCTGGTTAGAAACAGCCCCGATAAGAGGTGAAACAGCACTCAGATATAAAATGAAGAATAGTGTAATCGGTATATTTATCCCTTTAGACACTAAATGTTTAAAAGGGCTTTCCCAACTCTGTTCGGGAGGTTGGGATTCTAATTTTCCTAACATTCCTAATTTTTAAGCGAGCGAGCAGATGAGATGAATTTATTCGTTATCATTTGCGAGCTCCGTTCTATTGAATAATTTCAGCGTAGCCGAAATTGCTACCTTGCGGCATTCAACAGGCAAGTGCAGATAAAGAAGGTTTTTATCGAAGATAATTCCTTGTTTTCTTATCCCTCTCGGGACAAAGTTTTTAAGAGGATTTTAAAATCCCCTGTCTAGGGGACTTTACACATAATATCGCACTTTTTTGTTAATGTCAAGGATTTTTGAGATTTTTATGAGTTTTTTATTTTTTTTTGCAGCTTTTTATAATTTTTTTCTGATGGAATCTCTTTAATCAGGACGGACTCTAGCCAAGATTTTGGAATTTTATGTCTGGAGCGGGCAACGGGAGTTGAACCCGTGTCTTTGCCATGGCAAGGCAATATAATGGCCACTATACGATGCCCGCCTATTTAAGTGCCGCGGGTGGGAATTGAACCCACGCCCTAACGGTTTTCAGCCGTTCGCTACTACCACTGAGCTACCGCGGCTTCCTTATTATTATATCATATTTGTGGGCGGCATAGGACTTGAACCTATAACCTCTGCGATGTAAACGCAATGCTCTGCCAATTGAGCTAGCCGCCCTTTATCCAGCACATAGTGCTGGGTGTTGTGCCCAGGGCGGGACTTGAACCCGCACGCCCAAAAAGAGCACAGCTCCTCAAGCTGCCGCGTATACCGATTCCGCCACCTGGGCTTTATTTTTTATTCTTAGATGTTTTCTCTTTTATCCTCTTCAATCTAGCCCGTTTTCCTTTTGCTGTCCTTAGATAATAAAGTTTTGCTCGTCTTACCTTATGGCGGGCTAATGTCTCTATGTGATCAATAGTCGGCGAATGAATGGGGAATATCTTTTCTACCCCAACTCCCTTGACTTCTCCTCGAATTGTAATCGTTGCGGTTATGCCTTTGCCGTGTTTTTTAGCGATGATAATTCCTTCAAAAGGGGTAATCCTTTCCTTGTCTTTTTCCTTTATTTTCTGCCAAAGCTTAACCCTATCGCCCACCTTTATTTCGGGCAAATCTTCTCTTAATTGGGACACCGTTAAATTTTCGGTTTTTGTTGTCATATTTTTTTAGAAATCTAGTAACTTGTAATTTACAACCATTAACCAACAGCTACAAATTCTCTTTGAAAATTTGTTGTGGGCGGTACAAGACTCGAACTTGTGACCTCGTCGATGTCGACGACGCGCGCTAACCAACTGCGCCAACCGCCCATCTTTCTTTTAAAATTCCTCAGATGCTGTCTTTGTTAAGAAATCTCAGTGGGCGTGCCAGGGATCGAACCTGGGACTTCTACTTTATAAGAGTAGCGTTCTACCGCTGAACTACACGCCCATTTGCCTACTCTATCCTGATAATATAACCAGCCGAGCTACACTAATAAACCTCTACCTTCTACACCCTATTTGTTTTTATAATTTTTTCAAATTCTGCTTTCTCAATAGTTTCTTTTTCTATAAGAACATGGGCTAATTTATCTAATGCTCTTTTTTGTTTTCTTAAAACTTGTTCTGCCCTTTCTTCTGCTCTATAAATAATCTGTGATATCTCTTTGTCAATCTTGGCAGCCATTTCTTCTGAATAGTTTTGTTTTTCGGAGAATTCATCTGGGAGAAAAGAGGACTCTTCTTGTTTGCCAAAAACAACGGGTCCCAGAGACGACATTCCATACTTTTTAACCAATTCTCTGGTTAATCTAGAGGCCCGTTTTAGGTCGTTAGCAGCTCCGGTTGTAATCTCCCCAAATTTTATCTTTTCAGCGACATATCCTCCTAATAAGACCGAGATTTCAGCTAAGAGTTCTGATTTCTGCCTCATCTTACTTTCTTCTTTTGGCATCTTCAGCGTATAGCCGGCAGCTAATCCTCTAGCTACAATTGATATTTTTCTAACCTTATCTGCGCAAGAAAGCATAGCGGCTACCAGAGCATGACCGGCTTCATGAAAGGCGGCAATTTCTTTTTCTTTCTTGTTCAAGACATAGCTTTTTCTTTCGGGTCCTAATAAAACCTTTTCAACCGATTCCAGGAAATCTTGTTGGTAGATTTCATCTTGGTTTTTTCTTGCAGCCAAAATAGCTGCTTCGTTAATCAGATTTTCTAAATCGGCTCCGGAAAATCCTGGAGTTCTTTCCGCGATTTCTCTAAGATTCGCGTCAGAAGCGAGTGGCTTTCCTTTTATATGAATATCTAAAATACTTTTTCTATTTTTGATATCGGGCAGGTCTAAAACAATTCTTCGGTCGAACCGCCCCGGCCTTAAAAGAGCTGAATCTAATGTATCTGGCCTGTTAGTTGCAGCCATTACAATAATTCTTGAGTTCCTTTCAAACCCATCCATTTCCGCCAAGATTTGATTCAGAGTTTGTTCTCTTTCTTCGTGGCTCCCGCCGAATCCCATTCCTCTTTTTCTGCCAATACTATCTATTTCATCAATAAAGATGATTGCTCTACCTACTTTCTTTGCCTGGGCAAAAAGACTTCTAGTACGGCTTGCTCCAACCCCGACAAATAGCTCAATGAATTCTGAGCCGGCGATGGAGAAAAAAGGAACATTTGCTTCGGAGGCAACAGCGCGCGCCAATAAGGTTTTCCCACAGCCAGGAGGACCGATTAATAAAACTCCCCTGGGGATTTTTGCTCCTATTTTAAAGAACTTCTTTGGGTTTTTAAGAAAATCTATGATTTCTTTTAATTCTTCCTTTGCCTCTTCTAACCCCCCGATATCTTTAAAAGTGGTTTTTTCTTTTTCCTTACCTCCTGCGCCAAAAAGCTTAGCTTTGGCCTTAGTAAAATCAAAAGTTTGCATGGCTCCTATTCTGGCTTGGCGGAAAATCTTCCAGAAGAGGAAGAAGAAAAGCAGGGACGGCAAGACAGTTATGGCAAGCGGAAAGAGCCACGCAGAAAGATTTTTGTTTTCCTGGAAACTGATCTCTACCTCTCTCAATTTTTCAGGAGATGCTCCTAAATTTAGAAGGGATTGGCTAAAAGCAATCTCTGTCTCTTTTCTTGCTTTGTTTGTATTGCCATCCCCATAAACGAGGTGGACTTCGTTTTCAATAATAATGATTTCTTTAATCTCTTCTGAATTTATCTGTGAGACGACCTGGCTTAAAGGAATTTCTTCTTCCTCTTTTTGTTTTTGGTATGAAGAAAGCCACGAAAGAGTTGTCAAAAGCAAAAAGAGTATTAGCAATAAAGACCATAATTTTGATAATTTTTTCTTATCAGGCGATTTTTGTTTTTTTCTGGATGATTTTATCTTCTTGCTCATTTTCTTTATCTTTAGTTTGCCCAACAGGATCCGAGCTATCATCAATTTAGCGGAAAGAATTTTATTCAGGATTCAAGGCGCTTAGCCGTGAAGTGTGCCTAAAAGGCACATAAGCGGCTAAGCA
>CAZIIL010000001.1:0-26105 GCA_964539465.1 uncultured Candidatus Saccharibacteria bacterium | reverse complement strand
CACCCCTGACAATGGCTTCATTGCCCAGAAGTACTACTTTCTTTCCTGATTTTTCTAAAATGTTTTCCATTTTTTACTCAATAGTGATATTAATCAATCTGTCTGGCACAAAAAATGTTTTCTTGATCTCTTTTCCCTTAATCCATTTCTTAATCTTCTTTAATCCCATAGATAATTCTTTCGCTTCATGTTCTGTTATGCCGGATTTTACTATTATCTTGTCCCTTATTCTGCCATTGATTTGGATAATGAATGTTACCTCCTGGCTCTTGATTAGGGCGACATCGTAATCAGGCCATGGTTGTTGATGGATAGAGCCATTGCCTCCCATTTTCTGCCAAAGTTCTTCGGTTACAAAAGGAGCAAAAGGAGATAAAATTAGCAAAAGGTTTTTTAGGTCATCTGAAGAGAGCTCCTTATTTTTTGCTTGATTCAAGAATTTCATCAATTTTGCCACCCCGGTATTAAATTTGAAATTATCAATATCCCGCCCAACCTCGAAAATCAATCGATTAAGCAAAATCTTAATCTTTTCTTCGGTTTTATCACTTTTCTTTTGAATTTGGTTTTGAGCAAAATCAAAAAATCTATCTAAAAATTTTCTTGTTCCCTTAATGCCATCTGTGCTCCAGGGGAAAACCCCGTTATACGGACCAATAAAAGCCAAATATGTCCTAAGCGCGTCAACGCCGAACTCTTGAGCCATTGCTTCAGGGTTAATCACATTTTCTTTTGATTTAGACATCCGGGAGCCATCCTCTCCCAAAATTACCCCATGGACACGTCTTTTTTGGTATGGTTCTTTATTGGGAACAAGACCAATATCATCTAAAAACTTATGCCAGAATCGAGAATATAGCAAATGGAGCGTGGTATGTTCTGCCCCACCCAAATAAATATCAACCGGCAGCCAATAATCTAATTTATTTCTATCAGCCAAGCCACTTGGATTGCTTGGGTCGCAATATCTCAGATAATACCAGGAAGAGCCAGCCCAGTTGGGCATAGTATCGGTTTCTCGTTTTGCCTCGCCGCCGCAGAAAGGACATTTGACTACTGTCCAGCTCTTGATAGCAGTCAATGGCGACTCTCCAGTACCTGTCGGCTCGTACTTTTCAACATCAGGCAATTTAAGAGGCAATTCTTTTTCTGAAATAGGAAACCAACCCGCTAAGCCCTGCGAATTCTTTTTGATATTGGAAACCAATGGCTCTTTGCCGTGTTTTCCAAGAAAAATCTTGCCATCTTCTGTCTGCCACCACGCAATACCCTTCTCTGCACAAGCAGGACAATAAACCATTGGTATGGGTTCTCCCCAATAATGCTGGCGGGAGAATATCCAGTCCCTGATATGATACTGGGTTTCTTTCTTGGCTAAGCCCATTTCTTTTAAGTCCTGATAAATTTTTTCTTTCGCTTCCTGGAATGGCAAGCCATTATATTTGCCCGAATTAATAAGCAGTCCAGCGCCCGTATATGCTTCTTTTCCTATATTGCCTCCCGCAATGACCTCTTTGATTTTTATATTATGGGCTTTGGCAAACTCCCAATCCCTTTGGTCATGCGCCGGAACACCCATTACTGCCCCGGTGCCATAACTAATAACAACAAAATCGGCTACATAAACAGGAATGTCTTCTTTGCTCAAAGGGTTTTTGACATAACTACCCGTGAACACGCCTGTTTTTTCTTTAACCTCGGCAATCCTTTCAAACTCCATCTTATTCTTTGCCTCTTGGATATATTCCTCGACCGCTTTCTTATTCTCCTGCGTGGTAATTTTTATGGCTAACGGATGTTCTGGCGCCAAGACAAAGAAGCTTACCCCAAATAGAGTATCAGACCGCGTAGTAAAAACAGAAATCTTTTCTTGGCTGCCTGATAGGGGAAAATCTATTGTCATCCCGGTAGAACGGCCTATCCAATTCCTTTGAGAAGCAACCACTGATTCCGGAAAGTCAACCATATCCAACTCATCAGTCAATCTATCGGCATAAGCAGTAATTCTCAAGAGCCACTGAGAGAGTTTTCTTTTGCTTACCTTAGCTCCACACCTCTCGCAATTTCCATTTACAACCTCTTCGTTGGCTAAGCCAATACGGCAGGAGGGACACCAATTAATATCCATCTCTTTCTTGTATGCTAAACCATATTTAAAGAGCTGCTGGAATATCCATTGTGTCCACTTATAATAGCTTGAGCTTGTTGTGTTAATCTCTCTATCCCAGTTATAGGCAAAGCCCAAATACTTCATCTGATTCCTAAAGGTATCAGTATTATTCCTGGTCGCCCTAGCAGGATGTATCCCTGTTTTAACAGCATAATTCTCTGTAGGCAGGCCAAAGGCATCCCAGCCCATAGGGTATAACACATTCTTGCCTTCCATTCTTTTCTTCCTAGCAAAGATGTCCATCATATTGAAAGTAAAAGCGTGGCCAACATGAAGGCCCAAGCCAGAAGGATAGGGAAACTCAACTAGGGCATAGAACTTTTCTTTTTTAGAAAAATCATCTGCCTTAAATCCGGGCCTTTCTTCCCATATTTTTTGCCATTTCTCTTCAATTTCTCTTGGATTGTATTTCATAGATAGCAGTTATACCGTGGTTTTATTGTAGCCCTTTGAGATACAGAATTCAACCCTATAAAACATTGCTGCAACGAAATCTGATCTCGTTCCTATCTACATAAACTCTGTCCAGAACTGTTCTTGACAGAGTTTTCCATGGGCCTATTAGAGCAAAGCCCTGCCCTGCCCTGCCCTCCTCCGCCTGGCGGAGGAGAAACCAGCCCATCTCTCAAAAGCAAAGACCCCACGATAAATCTGTGGGGTCATTTTTGCCAAAGCACACTGTTGTCTTCCCGGAAAACTTCCCTTTCCAGTGTAAAAAGGGAAATTTGTATCCTTGTTACTTCTCTCTTCCGAGAAAGAAACCCTGTTTGTCCTTCTTCTTGTCCCTGTCTCAGAGCCATGACAGCAGGGGAAGAGGAGCCAATCAGGCCTGGAGGGAAGGGGCCACGGAGACCCACTATCCAATCATTGTCTAACACCCAAATCTCTCCTGTTTGGGTGTTAAACAGGATAGCAGCAATGTGGCCGCTACTTTTCCTGCCCAACTGAATACCAAGGAATTGATGAATCGTTTCTACTTCCATGCGAACGAGAAACGATTCATAATAAGAAGGCAGTTGGGTGGAGAAAGTAAGAACAAAGTCCTCGCAATCCCCCCGCATTTCTGCAGAGACCTGCCAGACATCTTCTTCCCCGTCTGGCTGGTCTTGCCAGTCCGCCCGGAACTGGTAATAGAGCTCTTCTATCTCTGTGTCCCCAATGGACATAGAAGCGAGAGCATGGGATGGCTCGGCGGCGAATCCAAGCGCTAAAAGCCCGCCACCAACCAGCAAGAGTCCTACCAAGAAGAACATTCTTTTTTTCACTTCTCACCTCCTAAGGTGAACTATAGTAAAGAGCAATATTGTATTCTTATACCACAAATCTGCCGAAAAAGCAATACCCTCAAGGCACTGTAACAAGGTCTGACCTCGTTACACAACACCCAAATACAAAAGGGACGCCGAAGCGTCCCCTAAGCCAGACCTAAGCCAAACTTGTCCATTCGTCCTCCTTTTTCTCCTTATAGTAGATGTTCCCATCCTCTAATAGGAGAAAGTAGATGTCCTTGATGACCTCTCCGTCCGCGTTCCAGATTTGGATACGGACGGGACGACCCTCAAGAAGCCCTACTGTCTTTATCTCTCCACCATCGACTGTCACTTCCAGGATGGCGATGCCCTGTTCATCGTATTGAAGATACTTGATGCGGAGCTCTTGGGTAGAAGTAGGAGTAGAAAGAGGAGAGGTAAAAGGAACGGGGAGAGGAAGAACAGGAGATGGGGGAAGAGCGAGGACAGGAGCGGAAACAGGAGCAGGAAGAGCGGGCTCAGCCACCGCGCCAGCGGCGAAGAGTCCACAAGCAAGAATCAGTAAAGAAACTTCGAGCAAGAAAAACCTCTTCATGTCTTCACCTCCTAAAGTAAAGAGCAACATTGTGCCCTTATAACACAAATCTGCCGAAAAAGCAATATCTCCAATTGTTTAATCTGGAAGATTGAACAATTACATACGCCGCAAGGCAAAGTTTCACTTTGCCTTGCGGCGTATTAATCCTATTTGGTCCTATGTATCCTATTCCTTTTCCAAGCGGGGAAATAGTGACTCACCTTTTCCAACCCTGAATAATAATGGTTTGCTTTTATTCTTTATCCCCAATTGTTTAAAAATCTTTTCTGAAGTACCTGGCAAAAACGGCTGCAGACTTAAAGCAATGTGGGATAAAGCGGCAAGCAGATTATTGAGCGCCTGTTCTTTTCCTTCTTCCCATGGTCGCTCTTTCTCAATATATCTATCGCAGAATCCTATCAACTGCCAGACAGCGGCTACAGCATCATTAAAACGAAAGTTCTGCATATGCTGTCCTATCTGTTTTGTAGTTTTTTCAAATAAACTCTTAAATTGAGAATCGGGGTTATACTTAACACTTTCCGTAAATGTTTTTTGAGCCATTGTTAGAATCCTGGCCGTCAAATTTCCTAACCCTTTTGCTAAATCAGAATTATATCTATCTTCCAATCGCTTGTAGGAAAAATCTCCATCTTGGAAGGGAGAAAACTCCCTTAGGAAAAAATATCTGACAGGGTCTGTCCCATATTTCTCTACCAACTCAATAGGGTTAATAATGTTTCCTATTGTCTTTGACATCTTTTGCCCACCAACAGTGATATAGTCATGAACAAATATTGTCCGAGGCAATTCTAATCCAGTAGAAAGTATCATAGCAGGCCAAAAAACCGCATGGAAACGCAGAATTCCCTTGCCTATAACATGGACATCGGCTGGCCAGAATCTTTTAAATAATTTATTGTCCTTTCTTCCATAGCCCAAGCCAGTAATATAGTTGCTTAGGGCGTCATACCAGACATAGATAATCTGGCTATTATCGCCGGGGACAGGAATGCCCCAGTTTTTCATCCGTTCGGCTGGCCGCGAAACGCTGAAATCCTCCAAGCCCGACTCAATAAACTTTAGGGTTTCATTCTTTCTTTTCTCTGGAACAATCCTTAATTTATCGCTTTTAATTAATCTCTTTAATTTGTCTTGATATCTTGAAAGACGAAAAAAATAGTTCTTCTCAGAAACCCGCTCCGGCGCTTTCAGGTGTTCTGGGCAAAGCCCGTTTTCCAGGTCCTTTTCCGTTATAAATGCCTCGCACCCCAAGCAATAAAGTCCCGAATATTCTTTTTGATAAATATCGCCTGCTTTTTGACATTCCTGCCAGAGTTTAACTACCCCTGGCCAATGTTCGGACTTGCTGCTGGTTCGGATAAAGTCGTTGTTAGATACATTTAAGAGTTTTCCCATTTCTTTAAAAACCGCTGCGTTTCTATTGGTGAATTCCTGTATGGGAAGTCCTTGTTTATCAGCCGCCTGCACATTCTTTTGAGCATTATCATCCGTACCGGTTAGAAAAAAAACATCCTCTTTCAAAAAACGATGATACCTTGCCAATACATCCGCTTGTATCTTCTCTAGAGCATGGCCTATATGGGGAGGAGCATTAACATAATCTATTGCTGTGGTGACATAGAATCTCTTTGTCATATCGTTTAAACATTAATTTTCGGAATAATTACACTATGGCTTCGGCTTCAGCTTTGGCTTCGGCTTCGGCTTCTCTTTTTTTCTGCAATAAGCCCCTGCCAAATTCAACAATAATTCCCAATAAAGGCACTGTGAGGATTGCGCCGATAATACCAAATAATTTCCCACCAGCGGCTAAGCCAATCAGAACAAGAGTTGGAGAAAGACCAACCAATTTCTTGCTTAGAAGGGGGCTGATAATATTATTTTCAATCTGTTGGACAATAATATATATTACTAAAGCAAAGAGCGCCGCTGACACAGAATCCAGAGAAAGTATGATAAAAATCAGAAAACTTGCCAAGGCAGCCCCCAAGTTAGGAACAAAATTAAATGCCCCTCCCATTGCGGCAAGAGAAAGGGGATAGTTCACTCCTAAAACCAGAAACCCCAGATAAGAGCTCAAACCGACAAAAAGACAGCCCATGATAGTTTTTACAAACCAAAGACCAACCTTTTTCTGGCATCTTCGCCAGAGAGCCCTTACAAACTTTTTATCGCTCTGAGAAAAGAAAAGGATAATGTTATCTTCTATTGTCTTTCCTTCCAGGGAAAGAAAAATGGCAACCGAGACAACAAAAATAGTTGAAGCAATTCCGCCAAAGATAGAAAACAAAACATTAAGGATGTTCGAGGTCATCATCTGAACCAATCTTTCTAACATATCAACAAAGCTCTCTATATCCTTAAACGCCTCAAGTCCTAATCCTCTTAGGGGTGGAGAAAGTTCTTCAAAGTAAACAGGGAATAGTTTAATAAAATTGCGGATTTCAGAAACAATCCTGGATGCTGGAAGATATATCAAAAACACAAGAATCGAAAAAACCAAAACATAAAGAAAGGCGACAGCCAAGCCCCGCGGCACCTTTTTTGCTAACCGCCGAATAGGCACCTCAAATAAAATAGAGATAACTAAACCAAATAAAGACAATATCAGGATGTCTTTTATTAAAAAGATAAGATAGAAACAGAAAAAGGCGGTTGCAAGTTTCAGGATTGTCCCCCAAGAAATCTCTAAAAGATGTTGCTCGTCCATAAAAATCTAAATTTAATAAGATGCCGAGAAGAGCTTAAGCCGCCGCTGTGGCTATCCTCTTGCATTATTCTTCATCTCAACTTTAATTTCTTTTGCCGAAGAAGGTTCATTGCGCTTAATGCCTTTTTTTTGCCCTTATTGGTAAGAACAAGAACGGTCTCGGACCTATTCCTAATCAGGTTCTGAACTCGAAGCATTCTCAGGGGTCGGTCAATCTTTCTGGCATCCGGCCATTTCATTTTTGAAAAACTAAATCTGCGAGGGAATAGGTCAAAGCACTGTTTTAGCAATTCTTCAAAATTAATCTTCTTGCCTGAAGCTTCTAAAGACAAAAGAGAAACCAAAATCAGATCCGGGATGCTAACCCTTTGATAAATCTCCTCTGGCCATCTCTTTTTTGTCATTCTAAAGAAACTAATGCCTGCCCGGGCTTAAAGCCCTCAAGGCATTATCTATGGACTCTTTACATAGCAACCTTTTTGTGGCGAGATTTCCATGTAAAGGGGTCTAAATAAACAAACTGTATCCTGCCACCCTACTTCTTATAGACCTTGTAGCCCTCTCTCACCTTCTCTTTTGCTTTTAAGCCGATAATATCTCCTTTCTTCGCTGTTTCTATCTTTTCATGTTCTATTTCCATGGACTTAACTACTTGCTCGAAATCAGTATCTATCCCTCCCACAATCCTAATGGTCTCTCCTTGTTTTAGAATAGAAGAAAGTTCAAGCACAGCTACTCCTGCTTTATCAAAGTAATGGGTTACCTTGCCGATTAATTTCCACTCTTCAAGTTTATTGTTTTCTTGAGACATAAAATTTAACCTAAAATTTACGACCTTTTTATTAAAACTTGCGACCCTTGATGAATTTTTGAACCTCGAAATAGACCTCCATTTCTTTCTTTTCTTTGTCAATGGCATGACAAATCTTTTCTACTAATTTTTTGGGGTCTTTCTCATAAATAATCTTCCCAGGACCCTTATGGGTATTGCTGACTATGTTCCTTATAATATCAGCTGTGCCGCCGCTTCCTTCTAAAATGCCTATTAACCTATCATCCTCAAAGCAGATAGTAAATTCGTTTAATGTGCCCATTCGGCCGCAGATAAAGATAACAGCGTCAGCCATCCGCATCAGCCAAACATTTCTGGCTGAAAAACCATAGCCAGTATAGAATATCAGGTCAAAGTTATCGGTGGGCATTTTAAACTGTTCATAATGGTCTTTCTCCGAAATGGCTGGCGACACGCCTATAGAAATTCCCCCTGCCTCTTCGGTCCCAGTCGCGGCTTCGTATGGCATGCCCCAGCAAGCGCCAGTAAGAAGCACTCCTTTATGTTTGACAATCTGCCTCCCAATCTCCCTTGCTCTTTCAGCGGCATCTTTACTGCAATGGCCTGTCGCCTCTGCCCCAGACACAGCTATCTTATATTTAAATTTATTGCTTTTCATTATTTAGAAATTTTGTTAATCTTTTTTCATTATAACCCAATAACATTGTCAAAAACAACCCAGCACATAGGTCTTATGTGCTGGGGAAGGGAGTTTAGCTTGGTAAACAGCGCCGGGCCTTGGGCCTTGGAATAAGCAATATCCCAATTATACGCGCACCCGGCAATATTTACTTGTCAGCATTATTGCCTTTGGAGGACACTGCCCCCTCACTCCCTCAAAACTATTTTACTGCTAAAAAAGGATTTGTCAAATGCGTTGCCCGACGCTCCCCAGAGCAAAGCGGAGTAAAGTTCCGCTGCGCGGGCTGGCTCTTCCCCGCTTCTTCGGCGGGCGTATTGGTCCTATCGGTCCTATATGTCCTATTTTTCTTATTCGTCCTATTTTTTCCTATGTGTCCTATGTGTCCCTGGCGCGATTCGAACGCGCATCTTCGGCTCCGGAGGCCGATGTTCTATCCATTGGACTACAGGGACAAATTTTAGCGCAGGGTCCATTAAGCTGTGGGGGCTGCTGCAACTAAATAAATATTTCTCTTGTTCTCCCCCAAGAACCCTACTTCCTTAATTTGAAAACCAGCCTCTTTAACCAATCTTTCCAACTCTCTTTTTGTAAAACAATGCAGATATCTTTGGATAAAAGGGCTTCCTGTTTGGTCTTTCCAGGGATAAAGAATATCTTTAAAGTCCAATCTTGATTTACAAAAAATCTTTAGAAGCAGATGTTTAAAGTGATATTTCAAAAATGCTATTTGCCAAAGATTCCAGACCGTTAACACAAGTAAACCTTGAGGTTTGAGCACCCTTTTTGCTTCCTTTAAAAATCTTAACCTAAAATTTCTTGAAGGTATGTGATGAAAGGCGGCTATTGAGAAAACCTTGTCAAAATGGCAAGCATCAAACAGCAGATTCAAGCCGTCCCCAACAACGAACTCCACAGAGCTGTTTTCCCCCCTACTGTCTCTGATTTTTCTTGCTATGGCTATTAATTTTTCTGAGTTATCAAGCCCAATATAATCTACCTTTAATCCGTCAAAAAGCTCTAATAATCTTCCATTCCCACAACCAATATCTAAAATACGGTCGCCATCCGAACAGAATTGTCTAAAATAATTCAGTTCTTTCCAAAGAAAACTTCTTTTGTTTGAAAACTCGGAAGCAATCAAGTTATAATCAAGGCAGGTCTTAGAAACCAGATATTGAGCATAATCCTTATCCATTTAAATGATAGAGCATAAAAAGCAAAAGAAGCTACTCGTTAAGTATCTCGCTGACCACAACATCGGTAGTCGGGAGAATTTAGAAAAGACAAAGCGCAGATTTGCAAAAGAATTTGGGACATCTTTTCCGTCTAATGTCGACTTGCTAAAAATCTATCATAGATTAGTAAAAAATAAAACAATCAGGAAGTCAAAAATTATTGAGAATCTCTTGATAACCCGGCCCATCCGCTCCTTGTCTGGCATTGTCAATATCTCTGTCTTAACCAAGCCATACCCCTGCCCTGGCCAATGTATCTACTGTCCAACCGAAAAAGGATTTCCTAAGAGTTATGTCAGCGGCGAACCAGCTGCTGACAGGGCAAAGGCCCTCGGCTTCGATCCCTATCTTCAGGTTCAGAAGAGATTAGAGTCATTGAATTATCAGGGTCATCCTATTGATAAAATCGAATTAAGAATTGTTGGCGGAACATGGTCCTTTTATCCAAAGCAATATCAGACATGGTTTATTAAGCGCTGCTTCCAAGCGGCTAATGAGTTTAAAATAGGGCATGTTAAAACGAAACGTGTCCCTAATAAAAAGGGACTTGTTCTGCTGGGAAAAGTTCAAAAGAAAAATGAAACAGCCAGGAATAGAATTGTCGGCTTATCTATTGAAACTAGACCTGATTTTATTGATAGAAAAGAGGTCTTACGGTTGAGAAAATTGGGCGTAACACTGGTAGAGTTAGGAGTTCAAACCGTCTTTGACGATATTCTGAAAAAATGCCGCACAGGAATGGCTGTCCAAAAGATTAGCCAAGCCACCCAAATACTAAAGAATGCTGGATTTAAGGTTCTTTACCAAATAATGCCCAATCTGCCCGGCTCTAATCTAAGCAGGGATTTAGAATGCTTTCAAATTCTTTTCAACGACGCAAGATTCAGGCCTGATTGGCTCAAAATTTACCCCTGTGTTGTCTGCCCGAAAACAAAACTCTTGAATGTGTGGAAAGGGGGTGGATATAAACCATACTCTTGCAAACAACTGGTTAAACTATTGATTACAATCAAAACACATCTGCCTTATTGGGTTAGGGTTGCAAGAATATTCCGTGATATTCCTTCATATAGTATCATTGCCGGCTGTAGGGCTTCAAATCTAAGAGAGGTTGTAGCGCTGGAATTAAAAAAGCAGAACAAGAGATGTCATTGCATCCGCTGCCGCGAGGTAAGAGCAAGATATTGCCCCCAAGAAAAAATTAATCTTTTTCGCGAAGATTATGAGGCATCTGGCGGCAAAGAGATTTTTCTTAGTTTTGAAAACAAAGAGAGAACAAAGCTTTTCAGTTTACTCAGATTGCGAATTCAATGCGAGAACACTTCTCGTACTGCTATTATTCGTGAAATCCAAACCTTTGGGCCACAACTTTCCTTAAAAACAAACCACAGAGGACAGGACTCCATGATTTCACCACAGCATAAGGGCTTGGGAAAGCAATTAATCAAAAGCGCAGAAAGTATTGCAAAGGATGAGTTCGGCTTGAAAAAAATATCCGTGATTGCTGGTATCGGAGTCAGAGATTATTATCGCAAATTGGGCTATCGGCTCAAAAACACCTATATGGTAAAAAACCTCTAAATAGCTTCTCAAAAGTGTTCAATGCCCGGCATCGAACACTTTATGCACAGATTTTCCACAGTTTTTTCCTGCAAAGCGAAGCTTTGCTCTTTTCCCTGCGGAGCGGAGCTCCGCAGAGCAAGCAGATAAAATCTGCTTGCTCTTCCCCCGCCTCTTCGGCGGGCGTATTGGTCCTATTGGTCCTATACGTTCTACTTCACCCGCGACACACGAGTTAAACCAGAACAGGGGACAATTTCAATTCCTCTTTTCTCCAACTCATCTAAGAATATATTTATTCCCAAGGAATCAGAAGACATATGCCCAGCAATCACTACATTAATGAAAGCTGTCTTGGCTTCTTCATAATGCTCCTTGCTCATATGCATTCCTATCACCGTACCAATACCTGCTTGAGCTATTTTCTGATAAATCTTAGATGAGCCCTCGGTGCCGCCAGTAATCTCTGTCAGGGCAATCTTGCCGCATCTGTTCTCTCTACTGCCGACAAATATTTTTGGCCCCGCCCCAATGCTTACCGCTTTTTGATATTCAGGGAGTTTTTTGAGTAAATCAATAATGTCCCCAACTCTTTCTGGTTTTGCCGACTCAATATTTTCTCTTAAGAATCTGGCGGCTAAATTATCGCAAATAGTATGCAGGCACATTAGATTAAAGCCCAATAGTTCGGCAGCCATTACTGTCCTTTGGTGGTTAATTGCATTAATCCCGCGAGCCACCTCTGATATCCTTTCTGTCATCAAACCCTCGGCAATGTTTATGGGCACGCCATAATAAGCTAAGACATCGCATTGAAGCTGCATCACACTCCATAATTTGGCTAATCCTTTTCCCAAAGGATGATGAGATATAACTAGGTCAATGCCTTCAATCTCCTTTGCCATTAAGAGTTCGGCTGGAGCAATGTCAATGCCGAACATAATCTTTTTTATTTCTTTATCTTCTGACACATTGAGAACCCTTGAGTCGGGGAAAGGGTTAATCAGATCATCTCTATCAAAATCCTTTTTCTTTTCTTCTGGCAGTTTATCGAACAATTCTCTTCGTCTCTTTAGCATTTTTTCTATACTCTCGGCTCCTCGGAAATCGCTCTCCTTGCCCATTTGAAGAGCTAAATTGTATATTTCTTGAATCTTCATTTCTCTTTATTTTGTTTTAGAAATTTATTATAAAGTTGGCCTATTAATGTCTTTCTCTCCTCTAAATCTAAAACCTCCCGACGAATCCGGGCTTTTTCCTTTCTGATATATTTGCGTATGGATCTGGGAAGTTTTTTCTTCATAAGTCGAAAATAAATTAATGAGAGTCCACCTCAAGCCCATCGTCTTTGATAAGCAAAGATTGTTAGACATTAGTTAAAAATTAAGTCCCTGCCTGCCTGCCGGTAGGCAGGTAGGGATATCTTAAAACCTTAAATTTTTATTCCTTTATCTATTAATTTTGACATTTAAGGTTGTGGTTTTGAGTTTTGAGATTTGAGTTTTGAGATTATCAATTATTCTCCTTTAATAACAGCCAAGGGCACCAACCTCGCTACTTTTTTTGCCAGGCCTGCCTGATGCACAACCTCAACCACATTATCAACATCTTTATAAGAAAGAGGCGCTTCTTCGGCAATACCCCTTACTGAATAACATCTTACCAAGATTCCTTTTCTTTTCAACTCCTCAATAACTTGTTCCCCTGAAATAGTTTTTCTTGCTCTGGTTCGCGACATCCTTCTGCCAGCGCCGTGGCAGGTTGAGAAAAAAGATGGGCTGCCTTGTTCTGTTCCGGCTAAAATATAAGAAGCAGTTCCCATAGAACCAGGAATTAAAACCGGCTGGCCAACAGTCCTATATTGCGCTGGAATCTCCAAATGCCCTGGCGGGAAAGCCCTTGTCGCGCCTTTGCGATGAACACATAATTTCATTTTCTTGCCATCAATTATATGCTCTTCAACCTTAGCAATGTTATGGGCAACATCATAAAGCAAGTCAAGCTTTGCTTCCTTGCCCAAAACATCCTGCCACGCTCTCCTGACATAATGGCTTATCATATGTCGATTTCCCCACGCAAAGTTAGCAGCAGCCGACATAGCCCCAAAAAATCTCTGCCCCTCAGAAGAATTAAATGGAACACACGCCAATTCCTTATCCGGCAGGCTTATCCCATACTTCGGCATTGCTTTCATTACAATCCTCAAATAATCAGTACAATTTTGATGCCCTAACCCTCTGGAACCCGTATGAATCATTACTACTACTTGATTCTCAAAAAGCCCAAAAACTTTGGCTGTTTGTTCGTCAAAAATTTCCTCAACTTTTTGGACTTCAAGAAAATGGTTGCCGCTGCCCAATGTACCCAATTGGTTCCTGCCTCTATTTTTAGCTCTTTCTGAAACCGTAGCTACATCTGCCTGCTCCATCTTGCCTCTTGCCTCGCAATTTTCTATATCTTGCTCGTCGCCATATCCTTGGCTCACAAGATAGGAAACACCATTTTTCAATACTTTGTCTATCTGCGCTACGCTTAACTTTGTTTTATGTCCTCTGCCTAATCCAGACGGAACCCGTCTCTGCATTTCTGTTGCCAATCTATCAATAAAAGGCATAATTTCCTCTTTCTTGTATTCTGTTTTCAGAACACGAATCCCGCAATTTGAAACAACAAAGTTATTAGCAATAAAGTTATGATTTATATCATTGATAGTAATGTCAAAAACAGAACCTGAGTATGGAATCTCTTCTATCTTTTCAATTTTCTCCCAAACCAAACCACTCTCCCCAAAAGCATATTTCTTCTTGTATTCTTCAAAGGATAGAAAATCAAAAGAGATTCTTGGTTTTCCTCTTTTACTCTTGAAAAACGAGTGTTTAATAAATTGAGGAGGAGCATATCTGCTGGAAAGGCTTTTAATGATATTTTTTATTTTTTCTCCCTGTTTATAAAGCTCAAATGCCCTGTCCCTTGTCTTAGTCCTAATTTCTACTATTCTCAATTTCCTTTTTAAGTAACTGGCCGCTAAACAAGCCTCTCTTTGTCTTTCTTGATTATATTCATAGCTAATTGACTCAAAAAATCTTATAAGATTTTCACTATTTCCATTAATATGTAGCCTAAAAGCAGTTGTCTTCCCGAGTTTACCATTATATTGATAACCAGGGACTTCTTGAATAGGCGAACTTCCGATCTCAAAACCGCTTAAAAGTCTTTTAATATCTTCTAAAAACATTTTTGCATTTTCTTTCAACTCTACTTTCTTGCTTACACTAAACTGTAGTGCATGAAGATTATACTTATTATTAGAGGTTGAAGGCTTTGAAAGTTCAGCTCCGAAAAAAGATGCTAAAAACAATCTCTTTTGCCATAATGGACAATTGAAAATCCATTCTGGAACTCTATATTCCTGATGCGCTTTAAGGCCATAGGGTGTCCCGAGAGCCACCAAGTAAAGTGCGAAGGCAGTGGTAGTTACCTTAAAGTGTTGCTCGGTTGTCGTAAATTCCTGCTTGCCATAAAAATTAGTAATAGAATGGTTTCTTTCTCGGGAATATATTCTCGAGGGCACAAGGCCAATTCTTTTTACATCTTCACGGATTTGTTCCAAGTCCTCCTTTTTCCCATAAAACTGTACGGTTCCCTTTCCGTCTTTATTAATTGTCACAGCCCCATCGCCAAAAATAAACCCCATTATTTTTAAAATATGAGGTAAGGAAGGAGAATTATATCTCAAGGGCAAAAACCCTCGGAATTTAATATAATTTAAAATTTGCAGAATAGCATTTCCTTTCTCAGTTTTATTGAATTTTTTCAGAATTTTTCTAAATTTTTCCTCATTCAAAATAACATCTGAAACAGGATATTGGAATTCCACTCCTTTGAAGGGATAAATTAATACTTTCTCCCCATTTTTAACATTTCTAACCTCCTTCATGCCACTCTCCGTTTGAATGGGATGATCCTTTGTAACTTCTAATTCTTCCCCTGATTCTGTAGTTATCTTATAGATACTTGGATTATTATACTGCTTTATGAAACGGATAACCTCTGAAGTTCCTAAATTATTCTTATCAATATCAACAAATCTTACTTTCGTTTTGTTTTTTTCTAGGTCCTTAATGGGTAAGTAAAAACCCATGCTTGATAAAACTCTTGTGTTGGGAACGGTGCAATTCTGGTCAAAACCGATACCGCCGGGAGAAATCACGCCTTCTGGAAGTTTTGTAGCCGCCACGCCGCCAATAACAAAACCATAGCCGGTATGAATGTCTGGCATAGCAAAAGAATATTTGACAATTCCAGGCAAAGACGCAACATTGATTAATTGCTCCAAGGCATCGGGTTCCACATCTTCTAATATTTTCTCAGAAGCATAAATCCGCGCTGGAACCCTCATAAACCTACGGTGGCTTGCCGGAATCTCCCACAGATAATCATTAATTTTTTTAAATATCTTTTTCCCCATAATTTTATATATCAAACAAAACCGTTGCCTCCCATTGCCCATCTTGTTTCTGGCTCACATCTAAATCATGAAAGGTAACTCCCTTGATTTGCAACCCAAACCTTTTGACCTTGTAGCCAGAAAGTTCAGCTTCTAACTCGGTGTCGGAGAATTTATCAAACTTTATTCTGTAATAAACCTCTTGATTAATCTCGTTTAGATAATTAATTTCTGATAAAAAATCAACTAATAAAGATAGCAGGTCTTCGGATTGAACCATTATTTTTGTTTCTGTTTTCTGTTCGCTTGGGTTAGACCGCAAGCTCGCCTGCATTCCCCGCATCATATTCCAAAAAAGCTGCTCTTTATCGCTGCCAAAAGCCCTAATCTTCAGGTCTGCGCTATGTTCTAAAATCTCAAAATTCTTCATATTTCGCTTTTTCTGCGGAGCGAAGCTTCGCTGGGCGGGCTGGCTTTGCCAGCCCGCCTCCCCGCAAGGCAAAGTTTCACTTTGCCTTGCAGCGTATTGGTCCTATTCGTCCTATTATCTCTTAGTCAATTTCTCAAATTCTTCTCTCACCACTTGCCTGTCGTCCCATGCTATCTGTTTCCCTTTTGCCAAGCACATAGAGGGCTCGCAACCCTTGCCAGTAATAATAACAGTGTCGTTTTCTCGAGCTAAATCAAGCGCTTTCTTAATAGCTGCTCGCCTGTCTAAAATCAAGCTTACTATCGGCATTTTTTCGTTCGGAATTCCAGATTTTATTTCCAATAAAATCTGCTCTGGGTCTTCGCCATAAGGGTCTTCGTTAGTAAGAATCACCTTGTCGCAATATTGAGCCGCCAATCTTCCTATAACCGGCCTCTTCCACTTATCCCTTCCCCCGCCGCAAGAACCAAAAACACAAATCATTTTCCCGCCCTGTGCATTTAGAGAATCCATAGAGAGAAAGTTCTGTCTAATTGTTTGATAAACCTGCTCTAATGCGTTGGGGGTAATGGCGTAATCAACAAAAATCCTAAAGGGCTTAGAAATGATCAACTCCATCCTCCCCGAGACGCCCCTTATCTTTTCTAATCCTTTTTTACAAGTTTCCAAATCAATGCCTTGAGAAAGACCGACACATATTGCAGCAAGAGCATTATAGATATTAAATCTGCCTAATAATTTCAGATTAAACTTAACACCTCTTACAGAAAAACTTACTCCGGAACTTGAAACTGCCGCGCCCTCTGCAGTAATTTCACCATTGGCGATTGACGATTCAGATTTGAGATTATAAAGATATTTCCTGCCTGCTGAAAATTGCAAAAAATAATCAGCATTCTTATCGTCTAAATTGATTATATGTGTCTTTTTCACTGCTCTAAAAAACCTTGCTTTTGCTTCTCTGTAGTTCTCAAATGAGCCATGGCGTTCAATATGCTCAGGACTTAGATTGGTAAAAACCGCTGCATTAAAATCAATGAATCTATGCCTGTGCTGCAAGATTCCCTCGGATGTAATCTCTAATATGGCATATTCACAACCAGCCCTCATTGCCTGCCAAAGAAATCTCTGAATAACAGCCCGACCGGGCATTGTCATTCTCATTTTGTTCTTCTGCTCTTGGTTGCCAATCTTGAATTTGATTGAAGACAGAGTTGCAACCCTGTAGCCCGCTTCCTCTAATATATTGCCTGTCAAATCAATCACGGTGGATTTGCCGCTTGTCCCAGTAACTCCGATAATCTTTATCTTTTTTGCCCGCTTATTAAAGCATCTGTGAAGACAAGATAAAAAACCAAAGAATATAGCGCCCAATAGAGCCCACAAAAAATGATATTGATTAATAAAAAAGCAAAGCACTTTGTTCTCCATTGTTTTCTTGTTACCTACCTAAAAGCTTTAATGCTGCGGCGACCCTTTGCTTTGGTTCTTTAATCCCATTAGATATCTCCGATAGGGCTCTCTTGGCTTCATTTGACGAGAAGCCAAGTGAAATTAATGCGCCCAATGCCTCTTCTGTCTGCGAATTATGTTGCTTTTTTACCTTTTTTATCTGTCCAGTGAGCTCTAAAAGCACCCTCTGTATCTTTTTTTTTCCTATACCCTTGACTCTGATATTGAAATCTGTATCCTGCTTTTGAATTGCGTCTTTTAGCTTTTCTATAGAGCCAAAACCTGACAAAGAGAGGGCTGTCTTGGGCCCAATGCCCGGCATCTTCTCCAAAAATCTGAAAAGTTCAAATTCATGCAAGGTAAAACAACCATATATGTCTATGGTCTCCCGCCTCAGGTAAAGCCAGGTAAAAACTTCTATTGCCGCTCCTATCTCTGCTTTTTTTAAACCTTCTCCAGAAACAAGCACCCTATATCCTACTCCATTAACATCAACAATTAAGGATGCGTCTTCTTTTAACAAGATTTCTCCCTTAAGATGACCTATCATAGATTAGTGTTGGGGTTATTAAGTATTAAAACATTATATCATATTCTCGATTTCCTTTTATACATTATATCTGGAAGATAGCCCTCCTCTTGCGCAACTTTCCATGTTGTACATTTCGAGCGAGCAGATTTTATCTGCTCGCTCTCCCGCAAGGCAAAATGAAACTTTGCCTTGCGGCCTATCGGTCCTATTTTGCCTAAAAAATTGACAAAAACTGCAAAAATATACTACTATAATCTCAGAGATAAAATCCTTAACCTTATTAAACCCTAAATCTCAAGTTTAATTAGAGATAAGCTGAACCTATTATAGGGGAAGGCGAACCAAATAATGTGCCAATCATAAAATCTGCAAAAAAAGCGCTTCGTCAAAGCCAGAAAAGAAGAGTTAGAAATTTACGAAAGAAAAGAACCATCAAAAATCTTTTTAAAAAAATTGATAGATTATCTTCTCAAAAACAAACTGAAGAAGCTAAAAAAATATTACCTCAATATTCTAAGGCGCTGGACAAGGCAGCCAAGACGGGCGTAATAAAAAAGAACAATGCGTCCAGAAAAAAGTCCAGAATAACAAAGATGTTGAATAAATCAGCATAAGAGGTTTATAGAATAAACGGATGATAATTTTTCTTTATGGAAAAGATAATTTCAGGTCGCTGCGCAAACTCAAAGAAATTATCGAAGAATACGAAAAAGTCCACAAGAATGGTCTCAACCTAAGAGTTTTTGATTTAGAAAATTCTCTGTTTAAGGACTTTCGGGATGAATTTCAAACTCGGTCTATATTTAGAGAAAATAGATTATTCGTTCTAAAGAATGTATCTGCGAATCCTTTATTCCAACAGAAATCTATAAAAGCTCTTAAAAGGCTTTCTGGAGCAAAAGATATTATTGTGTTTTATGAGAGGAAAGAGGTTCCCGCAAAGAACCCTTTTTTTATTGCCTTAAAGAAAAATAGTCAGACGCAGGAGTTTAAGCCGCTGAAAACCAATGCTTTAGAAAGCTGGACAAAAAAAGAATTCTCCGCATATGGGGCAAGAATAAAACCAAAAGCCCTCCAGCTTTTGCTTAAAGCAACAGGAAATGACTTATGGCGTCTTTCCAACGAAATTCAAAAATTAGTTAGTTATAAAAGAAACGATAAGACATCTATATCAGAATCAGATATAGAAATCATTATAAGGACTGATTCTCAAGAAAGCATCTTTAAAACATTGGACCTTATTGCCTCCAAACAAAAACAGAAAGCGATTGCTTTTCTTCATCAGGACTTAGAAAGAGGTGAATCTCCCTTGTATCTGCTTTCTATGATCGCTTTTGAGTTTAGAAAACTGCTGCTTATGAAAGAACATCTCAAGAATCAACAGTCAATCTGGAATCTGGGTTGGCGTCCGTTTCAAATCAGGAAAATCTACCAACTAAGCCAGGGGTTTGAACTCAAAGAGCTCAGAAAAATATACCAAAAGATTATTCAGACAGACCTTGATATTAAAACCGGAAAGATTGACGCCGAGTCCGCCATAGACCTCTTAATCGTTCAAATTTAAAAACTGGCAGTGGCCAGTTTTTATAAAGTGTTCGATGCCCGGCATCGAACACTTTATACACAGGTTTTCCACAGAAAAGAAAAGTCCGCTACCAAGAGCGGGCTGGCAACACAAGGCAAAGTTTCACTTTGCCTTGCGGCATATGCGTCCTATTTTTACTCCAAAACGCTTCTTATTTTCTCAACAATCTCGCCTGGAGTAAAATGCGCTTTTATCAAGTAATCAACCGCTCCCAGATTCAAACCCCTTTCAACATCTTCTTTCTGGCCAAGATTAGAAAGGATAATCACCGGAATCTTCTTGGTGGGCTCATCGCTCTTTATCCGAGATAAAACCTCAAAACCATCAATACCGGGCAGTATCAGGTCTAACAAAATCAGGTCGGGCATTATCTCTTTCACTTTCTTTACTCCCTCCTCTCCATCCACTGCCTCAGAGATATCATAGCCCTCCTCTGTTAATTTGCGGACAATCAACTGTCTCAGAAATTTATCATCCTCGATAATAAGAATTTTTTTAGTGGCGTTTCCCATTGTCAGTTAAAATTAATATATTTTAACGCCTCGTCTCACCGAACGAGTCTTCCCGCCTCGACTCGTCGTCTTCGGCGAGGCAGGTCAGCCAAATCTCAAAACTAATAGATGAAAAACTAAAAGATTTAAGGTTTTGAGATGTAGATTCTTGTCCACTCAAATTTTCTTCGAAAATTCGGGTGGGTGAAAGATTTGAGATTTATTTTCCTATCTGCTGCTTAACTTTATCTAATACCTCCTGCGGGTCAAATTCAGTTTTTATCAACCAATCTCGAGCCCCTAATTCCTTAACTCTTTCTAATTCCACTGGCTGGCCTGAATTGGAAATAATAATCACTGGTTTCTTTTTCAATTCTTGGTCTTTGCTAATCTCTTCCATAACCTCAAGCCCTCCCACTTTCGGCATAACAATGTCTAAGAGAACTAAATCCGGCATTTCCTGTCTTATTTTTTCTAAACCCTCTTCTCCATCCCGAGCAAGTTTTACTTCGTAGCCCTCTTTCTCCAACTTCCTTTGGAGTAAATCAATCATTATTTCTTCGTCTTCTATTAATAAAATCTTTTTTCTTATGCTTGCCACCATACTTTATATTTAATATTTAATTTTATACTTTATACTTAATACCTTTCCATTATAACAAAATAATTGAGTCAAGAGAATAAAACCTAAAACCTTGGCGTTTTTTCTTATTCCTTTGGCGTTGTTTTAGTGGGCAAGGTGAACCGAAAAGTGCTGCCCTTTCTTTGCTTTGATTCAAACCAAATTTTCCCTTTATGCGCTTTAATAATATTCTTGGTGATAAAAAGCCCTAAACCCGAACCATCGGTATCTAACTTTACCACATTGGTTCCTCTAAAAAATTTAGTGAATATTCTATTCTGCTGCTTTTTAGGAATGCCCACTCCCTCATCCTTGATGTTAAACTCAACTTCATCTTTGACGCGCCGCAGAGAAATGATTACTTTCTTTCCGGCAGGAGTATATCTGATGGCATTATCAATAAGATTCTGTATCGCTAATCCTATTTTCTCTTTATCTGCAAAAACCTTGGGTAGCGGCTTAGAAGGTTTTATAAATTTTATTATAACCCCTTTCTGCTTTATCATCTCCTGATAATCATCTAACAATGACTTTGTCATCGCAGCAAGATTGACAAAAACTGGCTTGTACACAAATCTGCCCTCTTCAATCCTCGATACATTAAGGAGAGAATTTATCAAATTAATCATCCTCTCGTTTGAGTCATATGTTCTGTTCAAGAATTCTCTTTGTTCCGCAGTAATGCCTCCCAAATCTCCGTCGAGCAACATCTTCAATGTCCACTTAATAGCTGATAAAGGCGTTCTTAATTGATGGGCAGAAATAGAGACGAATTCGGTCTTCAATCTTTCAATTATTTTTTCTCTGCTTATATCATGCAGAATAACCAGGTATCCAAAACCCTCTGCTTCTTTTTTCAAAGAAATGGCTGATACTTCTAAAACAAATTCTTCTCCCATGTCTAATTCTTTTCTGAAGATATCCTCAATTGTGTTTCCCAATAATTTAATGAGTGACTTGCATTCCGAAATCTTTGCAAGTTCCAAGAGAGATTTCCCATATATCTTTTTTCCCCCAACATTCAAAAAACTCTCTGCCTTAGGATTTATCAGAATTAATCTATATTTCCTGTCAAAAACCAAAAGGCCGTCCGTAAAATTAGTAATGATTGCCTGGGTTTTTTCTTTTTCTTGCTCAGCCCTGTCCTTTGCCCCTTTCGTGTCTTCTAAAATATTCAAAAGCGCTTTTTGGGTCTTTTTTAATTCTTTCTCTGCATTTTTAATCTCTGTTAAATTAAAAAAACCTAAAAAATAACCAACGGTTTCTCCGCTCTGGTCATTCCTTGCCTTAGCAAAGACATGGACAACCATAGATTGCTTCCCTTGAGGCAGAAACTTTATCTCCCTGCCCTCGATAATCTCTCTCTTCCCTTTTAAAATATCAGTTGTCAATGCTTTAATTTGGTCCTTTTCAAAGAATCTTTCAGCAGGTTCACCAATGATCCCATCTATTTCAGACCCGGAGATTTTTTCAAAAGCAGGATTGGCCTCTAATATCACCCCTACGGGGCTTATAAGACAAACGGGTAGAGGGGAAAAATTAAAAAGGTCTTGAGCGTAATCTTCAAGTATTGATAAGTCCTCCAATAAAGAGGAGATTTTTATGTCTCTTTTTTTAGGTCGCAATGAATCCATCTTGATTAATCTATTGGTTGACTAACATTTAATATTTTCTCGGGCTCAACAGAAATGTCTGTGGATTTTCACCATTTAAGCAGATATTCATAATAGCTCTCTTCCCCAGAGACGCGTTTCGTTCCCTCACAAAAAACAGGGCTATTAACAACCATTTGTAAAACCATAGAGAAATAGCCCTCTAAATAAAGATAAAATACGGGGTGAATCATTGGGCCCTTGAGTTCTATCCTTGCATATCGCTTCTCTTCGTCGGCTTCGGCAATTAACTCTCCAATTGTATAGTGCTTCTTCCACATCTCAGGAACCTGCTCAATTGTCTTTTCGACGGAGAGAAAGAATTTCATAAATAGTTTCAGCACCAAAGAAATCTTTGGAGCATGCCTTCCCATCTTCCTGACACCATCATCAGAAAGACCAAGAGCTTCTCGGACTGCCAATAGGGAAATAACTCTTAAACCAATAGGGTAAAAATCCATTGTTTCAATCTTTTCATATTCTATTGGATAGCCCATCTCTTTGAGCCACTGCTCCAATCGCTCTAATCCTTTTTCTCCAGTTTTTCCTTCGACAAACTTAGCATCGGTCTTTAAAATAACGCCTCTTGCCTCTCCTTTAATATTCATCAACCTCTCGGCTGTTTTCTTTATAAGTTTTTCTTGCATACTTAATTTTCATAATCCTTATTCCGCTTTTTCGCAGAACGAAGGGTTTTCTTTAGCTCTACCATCTTCAATTCTCTATCAACAGCAATCTTCTGGAATCTCTCTAAGTCCTTTACTTTTTCCTGAAGTTCCTTTGTTCTCTCCTTAATAATCTGCTCCCTGTTTTCTGCTAACTCTTCTAATTCTTTCGTCCTCGCCTTAACCTTTATCTCTAAAACGCTTTCTGCCTCCTTCGCCATTTCATAGGCCTTATTTACTTTCTCTCTTTCCTCATCCAATTGTTTTCTTTGTTCTCTTAATTTCTCTGAAAAACTGCCAATCGAGTCAGCAATAAAATAAAAGACGGCGCTGCCAATAATAAGTTGGGTGATTAAAAAGGGGAGAGAACGGTAGAGCCCAGGCTCAAGGGGAAAGAGGGGTTTATGAGAAATAAAACCAAAATATTCGAAAATAACCAAACTTGAATAATAGGAAAACGCAATAATGCTTAAGAGCATAGTTTGTTTTTTTGGCAGAAGCAGTCCGGCTAAAACTAGGGTTATGACATAAAGAATAATGCCCATCCACTCTGCGCCGCCCATATAGTGGACAATTAATGTTAATACCAGAAAATCAACTATGCTGTAAGAAAAATAAAATTTATAGAGACCTTGAGATGTCTTGGGTATCTTCAGAAAATAAAAATAAACAAAGGCATAAAGACAAAACCAGATAGCAAGCAGAATTAATATCTCGATGGGAATAGAAGTGCCAATAATGAATTTTAAGAAAATGGTTAAGAAAGCAAAAACCGCCAACATCTTCTTGGTTGAATTAATATCAGCTCTTAATTTAGATGAGATTTCCTTAAATTCAGTATTGGCTTCCATAGTGATTGTCCTATTGCGGGCTGGCAAAGCCAGCCCGCCTCCCCGTCACAGCCCAAAAACCTCACTCATAGCAGTCTCTTGGGCCAATATTCCCACCAATTTTGCCAATCTTTCAGCTCTTTTCCGCATTTCTTCTTCGGTAATTACTTTTACTTCAGATAGCGCATCAAGAAACTCTTTTTTATCTTCTTCTACCACTCCCAATTCATCTGCTTTGGCAGCAAACTTTTCTCTTAACTCTTCCTCTGATTCACCACGGTCATACCTCCCGCCACATCCAGTAATAGAACCCACTATTTCATCTCTCACCTTAATCGGGACCCAGAGCGAAGCAAGTCCGGCATGGCAATCCATAAATGCCGCTTCTTTCATCTTTTTTACCAGCGAAAGTGCTGTTTCATAGGCATTTTGGCATCCTTGTTTTCCTTTTTCTGTCCTTTGAATAATCTGGCAAATCTTTTGCTGTCCGCTCATCTTGGTCAATAAAGCGCCTTCTTTATCTGTTGTTACAATCTGAGCTCCAACCGCTTCAGCAAAGTCGTCCTGAAGTCGTTGAAGATTGTGCAGAAACCACTGCGCTTCTTCTGAATATTGTTTTTCTTCGTTCATAGTATTTTTTGATAATTAATAATTACTAACCCGACCTTTTAGCCTTTTTCTCATTTTACCACATTGCCCCTTTTGTTTAAAACAAGGCGCGCTGTTCTCTTTGCTCTCCAGGCAATCTTTGAATCAAACTATAAAATTCGAAATCCTTTAGCATCTGGGCTGCTTTTTCTTTGTTAAAATCCTTCCACAAACAATCCTGCAGTTGAAAACGAACAGGTACATCATATCTAAGAGTTGCCAGCATCCTTGAAAGAAACACTTGCTCCTTGTATTTTAGCAACAGTTCTTTTATTCTCGGGCTTATTGCGCTTTCCCTGCGGAGCGAAGCTCCGCCAGACGGGCTGGCTTGGCCAGCCCGTCTCTTCCCCGCCTCTTCGGCGAGCGTATTGGTCCTATTGGTTTTATAGGTCTTATTGTGACGGGCTGGCTCTGCCAGCCCGTCTTTATAAACCCCCTCCAGCGTATCAAAGTTTTGAAGTAATTGGCTGGCTGTCTTTGGCCCAATGCCCGGCACTCCAGGAATATTGTCAGAAGCGTCGCCCATCAACCCTTTCATATCTGATATTTGAGCAGGGGAGAGGCCGTATTTTTCTTGAACCTTAGCGCTATCGTATAAAACCATATCTTTTATGCCTTTTCTCAAAGCAAATACTTTGGTATTCTTGCCCACCAACTGCAAGATATCCATATCTCCGGTGAGTATGATTGTTTCTATTTCTTCTCCAGGGCGGAGCTTATCTTTGCCTTGCTGCGTACTGGTCCCATTAGTCCCACTCATACTCTCTGCTATAGTAGCAAGAATATCGTCCGCCTCAAATCCCTGTTTCTCAAAAATTGGGACATTAAAAACATCTAAAAAGCTCTTGATTTTTGGAATCTGTTCATATAATTCATCTGGCGCTTTGGGCCGTGTTGCCTTGTATTCTTTATACTCTTTATGCCTAAAGGTCGGACCCGGCATATCAAAACAAGCCGCCACATAATCCGGCTTGAGTTCTTTTATTGTTTTCAGAAAAACTGATAAAAAGCCATAAACAGCGTTGACCAATTCGCCTTTCTTTGTTTTCAGCGGCGGCAAGGCATGATATGCCCGATGCACCAACGCATTAGCGTCAATTACTAATAATCTCTTTTTCATCGCTTTATTTTAACATAAAAACACACACAAAAAGCCCTTTCAAGGGCTTTTTGTGTTCTGCGGAGCAAAGCTCTGCAGGGCGAGCAGATTTTATCTGCTTGCTCCCCCTTAAAGCAAAGTGAAACTTTGCCTTGAGGCGTATTCGTCCTATTTGTCCTATAGACCTTCTCTCATTTCCAACAACTCCTCCATCATCTCCTGCAAACGCTGTATCTGGGCTTCAATATCCTCTGACGCCTCTTCTGTTTCTCCTGTTTCTTCCTCGCCTGCACTGCTTGGAGATATCAACTCCACATCGCCTTGTTGCAGGTCTTCACAAGATGCCTGCGCCCTGAGCCATTCGCCATTTTCAATCCATGTGCACCAGGGTTCTCCTGTTGCTTGGTCTATCATTTCTATCCTTTCAATCTTGGCTGTCTCAACCACGATTTCCTTGGCAAATAATTTCTCAATATGGGCTGCTCCTTCCTCAAATACAAGCCCGAGCGCAGCGAGGGCTTGCTTTACTATTTGCCCTATTTGTTCCATAGGTCCTATTTCTCCACCCCCCTCAATACCTGATGTTGAGGAATCAACGCCTTCGGCGTCAAGGGACACATCAGGCGTTACCTCCCCATCCCATCCAAGCCT